>NZ_JAGQBY010000117.1:0-10016 GCF_024345875.1 Synechococcus sp. EJ6-Ellesmere | reverse complement strand
AGCACCCACCCGCTGGGACCGCCGCTCCCCTCAGGAGCGATCACAGCCAGGCTGGTGTCAGGGCCCAGCCAGCCGGCCAGCTCTCTGGAATAGTCGAGGCCGGCCGTGGCGAAGGCACCATCGCGCAGGTTCAGCATCAGCTCGGCCGCTCCCCGGCGCTGGGGCGGGGGAGACACGGCCCTGGCGTAGGCCACCAGGTCGTCGGGTTCCACCAGCAGGTGAAGACTGAGCAGCGCGGTGCGCGGCACGAAGCGGGCCGCCAGGGGCAGGTGCAGCGGCTGCTGCTCCAGGCGCAGGGGACTCTGACGGAGCGCCAGCCACCAGAAGCCTCCCCCCAGGGAGAGCAGGAGCAGTGCTGCCGTCAGCACAGCCGCCAGGAAGGGGCGAGCCTTCATGCGCCGCACACAGGGTGCTGTCATCTTCATCCATGACCATGCCCGCTGACAGCCCCAGGGCCCAGTACCGAGCCGATCGCGTCACCATGGATGCCATGACCACCCCGACCCCAAGGGCCATCCGCGCCGGCGCACTCCAGCAACGGCTGCTCAGCGGCGAACCGCTGCTGCTGGTGGACGTGCGCGAACCGGCTGAACTGGAGATGGCCGCGCTGCAAGAGCCGGTGCTGCATCTGCCGCTCAGCCGCTCAGCCGAATGGCTGGAGCGCATCGAGAGCCTGATCGGGCGGGACCAGACGGTGGTGGTGCTCTGCCATGCCGGAATCCGCAGCTGGCAGTTCGCCTGCTGGTTGATGGAGGCCCAGGGCTACGACGACGTGCTCAACCTGCAGGGGGGCATCGACGCCTGGAGCGTGGAGGTGGATCCCTCGGTGCCGCGCTACTGAGGGCTGATCGTCAGGGCTGGATCCCTTCCTGGCCGCAACAGACTGGCTGGAGTGAAGACTTCTTCTTTACCATCAGGCCCAGACATTCCGCCAGCGCGCATGTGATCGCCCTGCCCCACCGCCAACAGCAGGTGCTGCAGGCCACGGTGCATCACTACGTCGACACCATGGAGCCGGTGGGCAGCCGCACCCTGATCCGCCGCTTCGGCTTGCCCGCCAGTGCAGCCACGGTGCGCTCGACCATGGGAGCGCTTGAGCAACGGGGCCTGTTGCTGCAGCCCCACACCTCAGCCGGCCGCATCCCCAGCCAGCAGGGCTACCGCCTGTACGTGGATGCGCTGCTGCCGGCCCCAGGGGCCGGGGCGGTGCAACTGCAGCGGGAACTGCTGGGCCTGAGCCTGCAATGGGCGGCCCTCGATGATCTGCTGCTCCACCTGGCCCGTCGCCTGGCCGATCTCACTGGTCTGATGAGTCTCATCACCCGTCCGCAGCGGGCCGAGTCACGCCTGCAGGCGATCCGGCTGGTGCCCAACGGCGAGCGGCTGCTGGTGCTGCTGGTGGAGAACGCCCTGGTGGCCAGCAGCCTCAACCTGCGCCTGCCCCCTGGGGCCAGACCGGAGCTGCCAGCCCTGGAGGGGTGGCTGCAGACAGAACTGGACCGCCCCCCCGGGGGCCTGATCCGCTGGGAGAGCCTCCCCTCCCAGCTGCGCACCAGCGGCGGCGTGCTGCGCCAGGCCCTGCGCAGCCACCGTCAGGCCCGAAGCAGCGATGGCGACGGTGCCGTGGTCGTGGGCATGGGCGGGCTGCTGGCCCAGCCCGAATTCAGCCGCAGCGCCGATCTCCGTCCATTGCTGCAGCTTGTGGAGGAGGAGCCTCTGCGCCTGCTGCAACCATCGCGGCAGCAGGACCCGGAGGGGATCTGGATCGGGGCGGAGCATCCCCATCCCGCCCTGCGCCACTGCGCCGTGGTGCGGGCCACCTACCGGAGCGGAGACGGCAGCGAAGGCCAGGTGGCTCTGCTGGGGCCGATGCGCATGGCCTATGCCACAGCGATCTCAGCGGTGCGCTCGGTGGCCACTAGCCTGCAGCGTCTGCTCAGCTGAGGCCCCAACCGAATGACCTATTGCGTGGGGTTCTGGTTGGAAAGTGGCCTGGTGATGGCCTCCGACTCCCGCACCAACGCCGGCGTCGACTACATCTCGTCGTACCGGAAGCTGCACACCTTCGAGCCGGCTCCCGACCGGCTGTTCATGCTCCTGGCCGCCGGCAACCTGGCCACAACCCAGGCTGTGATCAATCACATCAAGCGCGACCTGAACCAGGCCCGGCGCGATGGGCCTGGCCTGGCGGGGCTGCCGTTGGTCGGTCAGGGGAGTTCCGGCGGGGCTTCCAGACAACACGATCTGCTCAGTGCCAGCTATCTGGTCGAGGTGGCCGCCTACATCGGCCGGCTGAGTGTGGAGGTGCAGAACGAGAACCACTCGGCGCTGCACCAGGTGGGCGCCAGCGGCGAGGCCAGTTTCATCCTCGGCGGCCAGATCGCCGGCCAGCCCCATGGCCTGTACCTGATCTACCCCCAGGGCAACGCGATCATGGCCACACCCGAAACACCGTTCCTGCAGATCGGGGAGAGCAAGTACGGCAAGCCCCCGCTCGATTCGGTGGGGCACTGCCGGATGTCGCTGGAAGATGCAGCCCGGCTCTGCCTGGTGTCGCAGGTGATCACCCGCCGCTCCAACCTCACCGTGGGGCCTCCCTTCGAGGTGGCCCTCTACCCCCGCGACAGCCTGGCGGTGGCGCACCACCAGAGGCTGGAGCGGGGCGCCCGCGAAATCGCCGAAATCAACCGGATCTGGATCGAGAGCCAGCGCCAGGCGATGCAGAGCCTCCCCCGCTTTCCCTGGGAGCAGGCCCAGGATCCCGTGGCCTGAGCCTGCGGATCAGCTGGCCAGCTGGTCCCCGAGCCTGTCGGCCACGGTGTTCACGTCCTTGTCGCCGCGGCCGGAGAGGTTGATCACCAGCTCGGTGCCCGGCGCCAGGGTGGGGCAGAGCTGCTCCAGCCAGGCAAAGGCGTGGGCCGTTTCCAGAGCCGGGATGATGCCCTCCAGCAAACTCACCCGCTGCAGCGCATCAAGGGCCTCCTGATCGGTGACGGCGGCGTACTCGGCCCGGCCCAGCTCCTGCAGGTAGCTGTGCTCGGGGCCCACCCCGGGGTAGTCGAGACCGGCACTGATCGAGTGGGCCTCCTGCACCTGCCCCTGCTCGTCCTGCAGCAGCAGGCTCATGGCACCGTGCAGCACCCCGACGCGGCCTTCGGTGATCGTGGCGGCATGGCGGCCCGTGGCCACGCCATCGCCGGCGGCCTCCACACCGATCAGACGGACGGAGGTGTCGGTGACGAAGGGATGGAAGAGACCCATGGCGTTGGAGCCACCGCCCACGCAGGCGAGGAGCACATCGGGCAGGCGGCCGAAGGCCTCCTGGCACTGGACCTTGGTTTCCTCGCCGATCACCGCGTGAAAATCACGCACCAGCATCGGGTAGGGGTGGGGTCCGGCCACCGACCCCAGGATGTAGTGGGTGCTCTCCACGTTGGTCACCCAGTCGCGGATGGCCTCGCTGGTGGCGTCCTTAAGGGTGGCGGTGCCGGCCGTGACCGGCTGCACCGTGGCCCCCAGCAGGCGCATGCGGAACACGTTCAGGGCCTGGCGGCGCATGTCCTCGGCGCCCATGTAGATCACGCACTCCAGACCGAAGCGGGCACAGACGGTGGCGGTGGCCACGCCGTGCTGACCGGCGCCGGTTTCGGCGATGATCCGCTGCTTGCCCATGCGCAGGGCCAGCAACGCCTGACCCAGAGCGTTGTTGATCTTGTGGGCACCGGTGTGGTTGAGGTCCTCGCGCTTCAGCCAGATGCGGGGGCCACCCTCGGGGCGCTGGTAGTGGGCGGTGAGCCGCTCGGCCTCGTAGAGCGGCGAGGGGCGACCCACATAGGTTTTGAGCAGATGATCGAGCCGGCTGGTGAAGGCGGGATCAGCCCAGGCCTCAGCCGCCGCCTGCTCCAGCTCCGCCAGGGCGGGCATCAGGGTTTCAGGAACGTACTGGCCGCCATAGCGCCCGAATCGCCCGAGAGCATTGGGGCGGGCCCCCTCCTCCAGGGCAGCGGGATCCTGCGGGATCGGGGGGAGGGTGCTCGTCACCGGTGATCGATCGGGGTGCTCCAGCCTAGGAAGCGGGCCGCGGCGGCACCGGCGGCGGTGGCAGGGTCCAGCTGTCGCCTCCAGCGGAGCGGGCCGGCGGCCAGCCCGGGGGCTCGTCGATGGCAAGCCGCGCCGCGGGATCGCGGCAGGGGGGCGCCTCCGCCATCGAAAAACTCAGGGCCTGGGCATCGGGCCCGGGCACCGGGATGCAGGCCGGCGCCGCTGGGCGGGGGTTCAGGTTCAAGCGCAGCATCTCGAAGCGGACAGGCGGCAGATCCATCGGCTCAGGGGTGCGCTGTGATGGAAGGCGTAGCGGCAACGGGCGCCATGGGCAAGGGAGGCTGGCAGGAATTCAGTGCCGCGGCGAGTACCGCCCGGCCAGCGGCTGCGGGAGCGGGAGCGGCGGCCCCGCTTCCGCAGCAACGGGTACGGGTGCAGCGCACGAAGGCGGGCAAGGGCGGTAAGACCGTGACAGCCATCACCGGGCTGGAGATCAGTGACGCCGACGCCCGGGCCCTGCTCAAGCGCCTGAAGGCCACCGCCGGCAGCGGCGGCACCCTCAAGAACGGCGTGATCGAGCTGCAGGGGGATCAAGTGACCACCTGCCTGGAGACGCTCACGGCGGAGGGCTTCCGGCCCAGACAGGCTGGAGGCTGATCAGCCGTTGGAGTACTCCAGGCCACCAGGGGTGGCGGAAAGGTGAGACCATCGCCCCACCGCTCTCCCCATACCCGCGCCGTCGATGACCAGCTCCCCCGCCGACAGCAAAGCCACCAACATCGTCTGGCATGAGGCCTCGGTGGACCGCGACTCCCGCGCCAGCCAGCGGGGCCACCGCAGTGCCATCCTCTGGTTCACGGGGCTCTCGGGCGCTGGCAAAAGCACCCTGGCCAACGCCGTGAACGTGGAGCTGTTCCAGCGGGGACTGGCCACCTACCTGCTCGATGGCGACAACGTGCGCCATGGCCTCTGCAAGGACCTGGGGTTCTCCGATGCCGACCGGGAGGAGAACATCCGTCGCATCGGCGAGGTGGCCAAGCTCTTCCTCGACGCCGGCGTGATCACCCTCACCGCCTTCGTGTCGCCCTTCCGGGCCGACCGCGATCGGGCCCGGGCCCTGGTGGAGCGTGGCGATTTCATCGAGATCCACTGCTCCGCCGACCTGGCGGTCTGCGAGCAGCGTGATCCCAAGGGGCTCTACGCCAAGGCCCGTGCCGGCGTGATCAAGGAGTTCACCGGCATCTCCAGTCCCTATGAAGCTCCGGAGTCCCCTGAACTGCTGGTCGACACCAGCGGCAGGCTGGAGGAGAACGTGGCCCAGGTGATCAGCTACCTGGAGCGTCAGGGGTTGATCGCGGCGGGCTGAACATCCGTGCCATGGCCGCCTGCCTGGGCGGTAATTCTGGCTCAGGCAGCCCAAGGCGCCGGGCCACCTCATCGAGGAAGGCCTTGAGGCAACTGGCCACCGGCACCGCCAGCAGCAGGCCCAGCAGGTCCCCGAGGCCCAGCAGGCTGCCGATCCGGGCCCCGACCGGAAGGCTGAGCAGGAGCCAGGCCGGCTGCAATCCCACGATCTTGCCCATCAAGCGGGGCTGGATCACCTGGTCGACCACCTGGCCCACGGCGATCGCCACCGCCAGCACCTCCAGGCCGGTGGTGGGATCCTCAAGGGCCAGCAGCAGGCTCACCAGCACAATGGTGAAGGCGCTGGCATAGGGGATCAGGGTGGTGAACCCGATGGCCACGGCGAACAACACGCCATAGGGAATCCCCAGCAGGGTGAAGACCACGATCTGGGCCGCGCTCAGGATCAGCGCCAGGATCACCTGGCCGCCGAAGTAACCGCGGAAGGTGCGGTTCACGGTGCCCAGCACCATCTCCCGCCAGCTGGCCGGCAACCAGCGGGCCAGGCCGCGGCTGATCGACTCGCCGCCCAGCAGCAGGAAGATGGCCAGCACGATCACGATCACGCTGTTGATCGTCAGGGTGAGGGTGGCGCCGAGCAGTCCGAGCAGCTTCTGGCTCAGCTGCGAGGCGTATTGGGTGGAGCGGGTGAGAAGGGCACTGCTGAGGTCACCGAAATCCGCCGGCAGACCATGCTCCACCGCCCAGGCCTGGGCCTGATTGAGCAGGGTTTCCGCCTCCACAAACCAGCCCGGCAAGGCTGTGAGCAGATCCGCCAGCTGCTCCACCAGCAGGGGAATGATCCAGAGGGCCACCAGCACCAGCACCAGCAAGCCCAGACCGAGCACCAGGGCGAGGGCCAGGGGCCGGGGCAGGCCGCGGCCCGTCAGCCAGCGGCTGGGGAGATCGAGCAGAAAGGCGATCAGTGCCGCAGTCAGGAACAGAGCCGGGAAGGGCGCGAGCGGCAACAACAGCTGACGCAGCACCCAGAAATTGAGCACCAGCAGGGGAAGGGCCAGGCCCAGCCGCTGCCAGGCGGTGAACAGGGCCGGGCGGATCATGGTGAGGGAACCGCTGCCGCCGGGTCCTGCTCGGCTGAGGGCAGGGGCTTCACCTGCCGGCGGAACACCTCAAGACCTGAGGCGGGCACCGCCACCTCGATCAGCTGGAGCCGCCCAGGAATCAGCGGCTCGAACCGGCCGCCCGGCACATCACCCGGCTGCACCGAGAGCCCGCGATCGATCAGCAGCACGCGCCGCAGGGGCGGGCGCACCTCAATGCTCTCGTCCCGCTGGTCGAGCACCAGATCTGCTTCGCCATGGTCGTAGGCGGGGAGATGCACCGAGGGCAGGCGGTAGGCACGGCGGTTGGAGCGGCCGGTCACCACCACCAGGGTGGTGGCTTAATCGAAGCGGTTCACCGCACGGATGGCCAGGCCCCAGTCGTGATCGTAGGAGCGCAGATTCTCGAGAAAGCGATCCCCGGGCACCAGCAGAAAGAGGGCACACTGCAGGGCGAGCACCAGCAGCAGGGGCCGGGGCCAGCGAAGCGCCCCGCCACCGTCGGCCCGCTCCGCCAGGCGGGCGGCCAGCAGCAACAGCACGGCCGGAAGAATGGTGGTGGCGTGGCCCATGCGGGTGAAATGAACCACCAGCAGATAGAACGCCGAGGGGACCACCCAGAGGGCGATGAACCAGCGCCGCCAGAGCCGGTCCTGCCGCGGCAGCGGTCCAGGGGCCTTGGCGGCCGGCCCTGCCCAGCTGGGGCCAAGGGCCAGGCCCAGACCAGCCGGGGCCGTGAGCGCCACCGTGCGGATCAGCAACCAGCCGTTGCCGAGCACCCCGCGGTCGGAGGCCTGCTGGGCATGGTCCCCTTTCCAGGCCATCAACTGCGCCCAGAATGGCCCCAGGCCACCCGCCTCCTCCAGAAAAGCCTGGCCCCACCACACCAGCACCCCGAGGCCAAGGGCCACCGACACCAGCAGCCGCCAGGGCTGCAGGCCCCGGCGCCAGCCCCTGAGGCAGCACAGCAGCACCAGGGGAAACAGAAACAGCGGGGTGTTCGGCCTGATGCCACCGGCGGTGGCCATCAGCAGTGCCAGGGGGGGCAGGAAGCGCGGATCCCCTTCGGCCACGAACCAGGAGCAGCAGGCGATCGCCATGACCCAGCCCAGCTCGGTGCCGTAGCTGAGGGGTTGGCTGGCGTAAAACCAGAGCAGGGGGCTGCTGAACAGCAGCACCACCATCCACCAGGCGGCCCGCTGCCCGCCCCAGCGCCGGGCCAGGATCCAGCCGAAGGGCAACGCCGCCGCCGACACCAGGGCGTTCACCAGCTCCAGGGCCGCCACCCCATTGCCGCCGGTGAGCGGCAGGCTCAGGCGTCCGAGGCTGATCAGCCACCAGAAGCAACCGGGCAGGTGAGGCTGGTGGCGATCCAGGTCGAAGTCGGTGAGCGCCAGCACGAAGTTGCCCGCATCCCAGGCCTGCACCAGCTCCGTGCGGGTGAGCCAGCGGCTGAGAGCACCGGCGCAGAACAGCAGAAGCCACCAGATCCAGGGGGCCGCCGCCGGCCGCTGTGCCGCCCCAGGAGCTGTTGAAGAGCCCGACTTCACCATCCTTCAGCCCTCCATGGCGGCCAGATAGGCCGTGCTGCCAAGCTCACTCAGGCGGGCGTCCTTGGCGCAGACCTGATCATGGAGCCCCAGGCGATGCTGCCTGAGCTGCTCGGCCAGGGCAGGATCGGCCGTGGCCAGGATCTGGACCGCCAGCAGACCGGCATTGGTGCCATTGCCGATGGCCACCGTGGCCACGGGGATTCCGGCCGGCATCTGCACGATCGAATGGAGCGAATCCACCCCCGACAGGGCCCGGCTCAGCACCGGCACACCGATCACCGGCAGGATGGTGAGTGCCGCCACCATTCCCGGCAGGTGGGCGGCGCCGCCGGCCCCCGCCACGATCACCTTGAGGCCGCGGCCGGCGGCAGCTTCCGCGAAGTTCACCATCTCCCGCGGGGTGCGATGGGCCGAGAGCACCCGCACCTCCACGTCCACACCGAAGTCCTGGAGCACCTTCACCGCCGGCTGCATGGTCGGCAGATCGGAATCGCTGCCCATCACCACGGCCACCAGGGGCGCCGCCCCTGAGCTGGGCGCCGGCGGGTTGACTCCCTCAACGGCGGCGGCAGCGGAAACGGGTTCGAGGGTCAAGGCAGGGGCGGCAGGGGCCGTGCGGCGAGGATGGCATTCTCCCCGCCCGTTCGCCCCGGAGCCGATGACCGTGCGCTGGATCAGCAACGTCCGTCTGCCCCAGGCTTCGACGTGCAGCCATGGCTCCGAGCGGCGCTGGCGCCTCGGCGTGGATGGCCGGGAGCTGATCGTGCGGGTGCTGCCCCTCGAGCCCGGCAGCTGCGCGGCCGGCGACGACTGGGGCGGCGACTGGATCAGCCCCACGGGGGTGGATCTGCAGATCAACGGAGGCCTGGGACTGGCCTTCCCCGAACTGGAGCCGGCCGACCTGCCGCGGCTGCTGGAGCTGCTGGAACTGCTCTGGGCCGATGGGGTGACAGCGATCTGTCCCACCCTGGTGACCTGCGCCGTGCCTCCCCCGCGCCAGGCCGTGGCCGTGCTGCAGCAGGCCCGCCTCCAGCACCAGCCCGGACGCTGCCAGCTGCTGGGCGCCCATCTGGAGGGTCCCTTCCTGGCAGCGGCTCGGCGCGGCGCCCACCCGGCGGCTCACCTGGCGGTCCCCAGCCTTGAGGCCCTGCAGGAGCGGATCAACGGCCATGAACAGGAGATCGCCCTGGTGACCCTGGCCCCGGAACTTGAGGGGGCCGAAGCGGTGATCGCCGCCCTGCGGCAGCACGGCATCGTGGTGAGCCTGGGCCACAGCGCAGCCACGGAGGCGGAGGCCGAGCGGGCGTTCGCGGTGGGGGTGGGCATGCTCACCCATGTCTTCAATGCCATGCCCGACCTGCACCGCCGAGCCCCCGGTCCGGTGGCGGCGGCCCTGCTGCGCGGCGATGTGGCGCTCGGGCTGATCGCCGATGGGGTGCATGTGGCCCCCTCGATGGCGGTGCTGCTGCAGCGGCTGGCACCCGAGCAGGTGCTGCTGGTGAGCGACGCGCTCGGACCCTATGGCCTGACGGAAGGGCGCCACCGCTGGGATGAACGGGTGCTGCTGGTGGAAGACGGCAGCTGCCGGCTGGAGGACGGCACCCTGGCGGGCGTGACCCTGCCCCTGCTGGAGGGGGTGACGCGCCTGGCCCGCTGGAGCGGTGAACCTGGCCGGGCAATCGCCGCCGCCACGCTCGTACCGCGGCGGGTGCTGGGGGAGCAGCGGGCGCTGCCCCAGCTCCTGCTTGGACGGCTCCTGAGCGAGACCCTGCGCTGGCGGGCGGGGGCGGACGGGGAGCTGCGCTGGCGACGTGGATCCGAAGCGGCTCCTTAAGAGTTTGCTGAAAAACCCGCCCAAATCTGCGAAAATGGGCCAACTGCCCAGTCCAGATGCGAGGTCACCGGGAGCGCAGCGGCTCCCTGTTCTCCTACGTGTCGATTGAGGAGCGGATCCCGG
>NZ_JAGQBY010000116.1:0-10045 GCF_024345875.1 Synechococcus sp. EJ6-Ellesmere | reverse complement strand
GGCGACCCCGGCGGTGGGCACGTCCCGGGCCTGCCACTACCTGCGGGCGATGGCGATCTGGGCCCTCTGGGCCACCCACACAGACTGGCAGCCGATCCCCGGCGCTGAGCGCGAACCATGAGGCGGCTGATCCGCCGCGCCGGCCGGCTGCTCCTGGCCCTGGGGCTGGTGCTGGGCTGCCTGCTGGCCTCGCCCACCAGCCCAGTGCTGGCGCAGCTGCACGAGCGCCCCAGCGAAACCGGCAGCCCGGTGCTGCGCAGCCTGGTGAGCCTGCGCGACCTCGATGACCAGGCCTGGCAGCTGGTGGCCTTCAGCGACGGTGCGTCCGGAGCGCCCCTGCGTCTGCGGGTGGTGGGCTACCCCGGCAAGGTGCGCCTTGATCACCCCACCCCCCTGCAGGTGCGCTCGGGTCCATTCCAATGGCAACTGAGCGATGTGACCCTGGAGAGTCCAGCGCTGGGCAACGACGGCCGCTCCGCCGCCGCCGAATTCGATCTGAGCCCCTTGCTGGCGGAACTGAGCCAGGACCGGCCGCTGCGCTTGCGGCTGCCGGGTGTGTTCACGGAGTTGCCGGTGCCACCCTTCGTGGTGGCCGAGTGGCGCAGCCTGGGCGGAGCTCAGGCTTGAGCAGGGGGCGCCCCTGGAGCGCCTGGATGGAGCGGGCCCTCGGTCTGGCCGCCCTGGCGCAGGGCCGCACCAGCCCCAACCCCCTGGTGGGCGCGCTGGTGCTCGACGCCAACGGCCTGCTGGTGGGGGAGGGCTTTCACGCCGCCGCTGGCAGGCCCCACGCTGAGGTGGGGGCCCTGGCCCAGGCGGGAGAGCGGGCCCGGGGGGGCACGTTGGTGGTGACCCTGGAGCCCTGCTGCCACCACGGCCGCACGCCCCCCTGCAGCGAGGCCGTGATCGCCGCAGGAATCCGGCGGGTGATCGTGGCGATGGAGGACCCCGATCCGCGGGTGGCGGGCCAGGGCATCGAGGCACTGCGCCAGGCCGGGGCGGAGGTGTTGGTGGGGGTGCGCCAGAGCGAGGCCCGGAACCTGAATGCCGCCTTCTGTCACCGGCTGCGCAGCGGCCGGCCACTGGGGATTCTGAAATGGGCGATGAGCGTGGACGGGCGCACAGCCCTGCCCAACGGAGCCAGCCAGTGGATCAGCGGACCAGCGTCAAGGGAGTGGGTGCACCGGCTGCGGGCCCGCTGCGATGCGGTGATCGTGGGGGGTGGCACCCTGCGCACCGATGACCCCCTGCTCACCAGCCGCGGCCGGCGGGCGATCGAGCCGCTGCGGGTGGTGATCAGCCGCGAGCTGGGGCTGCCTGAGCAGGCCCAGCTCTGGGACCAGAGCACAGCCCCGACCCTGGTGGCCCATGGGCCGGAGGCGCCGGAGCCCGATCGGCTCCAGCTGGATGCGCTCGGGGTGGAGCGGCTGGAGCTGTCCGGCTGCGAACCGCTGCAGCTGATGGAGGTCCTGGCCCAGCGGGGCTGCAACCAGGTGCTGTGGGAGTGCGGCCCCAGCCTGGCGGCGGCGGCCCTGCGCCAGGGCTGTGTGCAGCGGGTGGCGGCGGTGATGGCGCCGAAGCTGCTGGGGGGCACCGCCGCCCGCACGCCCCTGGGGGACCTGCAGCTGAACTCGATGGCCATGGCACTCCCCTGGCGGGAGCAGGGTCTGAGCCGCTCGGGCGACGATCTGATCTGGGAGCTGAACGGGCCGGAGAGCTGAAGGTGCCAGGACACCCTCCTTAGATTCTCGGCATGATCAACCAGCTCCAGCTGCGCCTGCCGATCCCCCTGCTGGGGATCCTGCTGGCGGCGGGCGTGTGGTTGGCCCTGCAGCTGCTGGGCCGGAGGCTTCCCAATGGATCGCTGGGCCGCGCCCTGGTGCTGCGCAGCCGGTTGAGCCTGGCGCTCACGATCCTGGTGAGCACCAGCGCCTGGTGGCTGCTGACGCTGCTGGGCCCCGAGCTGCTGCCACTGCCCCGGGGCGGCGCCGAAGTGCGCGATGAGCTGATCTTTTTCGGTCTGATCTGGACGCTGCTGCGCTGGAAGAGCGAGATCTGGAGCCAGGCCGACACCTACTCGCAGCAGGTGTTCCCGAGTCTCCCCCAGCGCGACCGGCTGTTCCTCTTCGATATCAGCGACAAGCTGTTCACGATGCTGGTGGTGGTGATCATCGGCCTGAAGTTGCTGCGGCTGCTGGGCACCCCCACCGCCTTGCTGGCCACCGCCGGGGGCTTCGGTGCCGCGGCCCTGGGTTTTGGCGCTCGCACGATCGTGGAAAATGGATTAAGTGGCATCAGCCTCTACATCAACCGGCCCTTCGTGGTGGGGGATTTCATCCGGATTCCCTCGGAAGATCTGAATGGCACCGTTCAGACGATCAGCTGGTTCTACACCGAGCTGCGTGATCCGGAGCGGCAGCCGATCTTCATTCCCAATTCGATCTTCACCATCAAGCCGATCATCAACATCGCCCGGATTGACAGCCGGCGGGTCTGGATCGACTTCGGCCTCCGCTACGACGACCGGGCCGCGATCGAGACGATCATCGCCGAGCTGCGGGAGCAGCTGGAGTCGAATACGAGGATCGATCATCAGAAGGCACCGGCGGTTCATTTCGTGGGTTACGGGGATTCGAGCCTGAACCTGCGGCTGCTCTGCTACGTGGCCAGTGGCGACATCCAGGCGGCCTGGGATCTGCAGCAGGAGCTGTTGCTGCGTATCGGTGAGGTGGTGGACAAGCATCAGGCGGGAATGCCCTTCCCCACTCGCACCCTGATCAGGGGCTGATCCCGCCATGACCCTCAGTTTCGCCGAACTCCAACGCCAGCTGCGGCCGGAATGGGGCGAGTTCCACCCCAGCAGCGACCAGAACCATGGGCGCGAGGGCAACGGCGAGGGCTGGGATCTGCTGGTGGTGCCCTCACTCAGCCTTGATCACCACCAGATCGCGCTGGTGACCGGGGCCCACCACTACGAGGAACGCCAGCTGTTCTCACTGATCCGACTGCGCGATCCCGGTGTGCGGGCGGTGTACCTCACCAGCAAGCTGCTGCCGGAACTGGTGGTGGATGCGGTGCTGGAGCTGCTGCCGGGGGTGCCCGCCTCCCACGCCCGCCGGCGTCTGCACCTGTTCGACACCGACGACGCCTCCGCCCGCTCCCTCACCGAGAAGCTGCTGGAGCGGCCGGCGCTGCTGGAGCGCATCCGCGAGCGGCTGCGGCCGGGGCGCAGCTTCATGACCTGCTTCAACGTGACCGAGCAGGAGAAGCAGCTGTCGGAGCGGCTGCAGGTGCCGCTGCTGGGCACCGATCCGGCCCTGAGCCACTGGGGCGGCAAGGCCGGCAGCCGCGAGCTGTTTCGCCGCTGCGCCGTGCCCCATCCGCCCGGCAGCCCCCTGTCCTTCGACCTCGACGCCCTCGCTGGCGCCACGGCCGAGCTGTGGGAAGCCCACCCCGAGCTGAGCCGGGTGGTGGTGAAGCTGGACCAGGGCTTCAGCGGTGAAGGCAACGCCCCCCTGGAGCTGGAGCCCCTGCAGCTGGCGGGGCTGAGCGGCCGCGAGCGCAGGATCCGTCTGCGGGAGGCCCTCGAGACCCTGGCGATGCCACCGCCCCAGTGGCGCCAGTTGTTGCAGGAGCAGGGAGCGCTGGTGGAGGCCTGGCTGCAGGGGGGGGATGAGCTGGCCTCACCGAGCGTGCAGGGGATGATCCACCCGGGCGGGGCGGTGGAGGTGCTCTCCACCCACGAGCAGGTGCTGGGCGGGGTGAGCGGTCAGACCTACCTGGGCTGCCGCTTCCCCGCCGAGGAGCACTACCGCGCCGAGCTGATGCGTCACGGGCTGGCGGTGGGCCAGGCGCTGGCGGCGGAGGGTGCCCTGGAGCGCTATGCGGTGGATTTCGTGGCGCGCCGCTTCGGGGACCGCTGGGATCTTCAGGCGATCGAGGTGAACCTGCGCAAGGGCGGCACCACCCACCCCTACATGGCCCTGCGGTATGCCACCAATGGCCGTATCGATGCGGCCAGCGGCCTGTTCCGCTCCCCCACCGGCCAGCCGCTCTATTACGCCGCCACCGACAACCTCTGCGACCCCAGGCTGCGTGGCCTGCTGCCGGTGGATCTGATCGACATCGTGGCCGCCGCCGGTCTGCACTTCGATCCAGCCGAACTGCGCGGCAGCATCTTCCACCTGCTGGGCTGCCTCTCGGAATTCGGCAAGCTCGGCATGACCTGCATCGGCCGCAGCCCCGAAGAAGCTGAATCGATCTATGCGGCCACCACCGAGCGGCTGATCGCGGGAGCCGAGGCCTTACGGGGATGAGGACCGACAGGAGTTTCCATTCCCGGCCATACTCTCCCTGGCTCGAAGAGCTGCGACTTACCTTATAGCTCGCCAAACATCAACATCAAGCCTGAGGCTTCAGCCATGACGACAGCCATCATTTTTCACAACGTTGAAGCTGGCACCACGTGGGCTCAAGCCTGGAAGAAAGGTCCTGGAAGTCGTCACGAAATGTTCGCATCCATAGGGGTCACCTGCCGAACCTTCCGTGACCCCAACAATCCGAATGCCACTGGGATCATGGCCGACATTCCCGACATGGCCAGGTTCATGGATCTGCTCCAATCTGCCGAAGGCCAGAAAGCAATGAAGGACGATGGCCTGAAGATCGAAACAATGCGGATGTTGATCGAGTTCACTCCATAGCACTGGTGGGCCATGTCTCTCACGAGGCTGGCGTCCAAGAATCACTGCCGGCACCCCATCGCCATCCCATGACGGATCTCGATAGGCCTGATGACATCGGCCAGCCGAGCACCACAACCGGCCCCCCTGGGCTTCAGGATGAAGAACCTTGACCCCACCGCCATGGAAGCCCGCTGGAACGACGCCCTGATCGCCACCAGTGACGACATCGTCAAGCTGGAAGGCAACGCCTACTTCCCCCCCGAGGCACTGGTGAGCGAGCACCTGCGGCCGTCGTCGCACCGCAGCGTCTGTGGCTGGAAGGGCGAAGCCCACTACTACGACGTGGTGGTGGGGGATCAGGTGAACGCCAACGCCGCCTGGTTCTATCCCGAGCCCAAGCAGGCCGCCAGTGAGATCAAGGGTCGAGTGGCCTTCTGGAAGGGCGTGCGCGTGAGCTGAGGCGATGACACTCACCTTCACTCCGATTCACATCTTCCGGGAAACACCGGCCGTCACCTTCTACGACACCAGCGTGGCCGGCAGCAACGCCAGTGATGTGGTGCTGCACCATGGCCCAGCCTTCTCGCCGCCCGACGACGGGGAGTTCCTGCAGTTCTACGTGCACCACCACCAGGTCGATCACAACCTGGTGGTGCTGGGCAGCCGCACCTTCACCGTGCTCAACCCGAGCTGGGACCATCCCCACCATGTGGTGCACCTGGAGCGGGCGATGGGGGCGCTGGAGCTGCCGATCGACACCTACCACCGCTCGGTGTCAGGGCCGGAGGGCAGCCTGGTGCTCAACCAGCCGGAGCGCACCAAGGGGTTCAACGTGATCAGCGAATTCCAGCCGGTGAGCCTGCGCGAGCGCGACGATCTACGCCAGCTGCTGACCGTTCCCCCCTGGGTGTGGTGCTGGCGTGGTGGTCGCCTCTGCCGAGATCAGGGCTGAGGCAGGCCGTTGGCGCCGTAGGCACGCTCCAGCACCAGCTCCCGACCCGGCTCGGGCCGCCAGCAGAGCCTCACCACCAGGGGATCGCCAAAGCGGCGCTCCAGGGCGGTGGTGAGAGTGAGGTCGTCGGTGAGCTTCCAGCAGCCGCTGCCTGAACCATCGCCGACCGGCAGAACCGCGGCCCGCAGGAGCGGCGCCGGGGCCGGATCCACCACCCCGGGGCGCGCTTCCACCACAACCACCACGCTTTCGAGCCGCTCGGCGCCGTGGCGCACCACCACCCGCCGGCGGCGATCGCCGTCCACCAGGCAAAGCTCCATCACCGCTGGCCAGGGGCCGGTCTTGTCGGGCCCGAGGCTCCAGTGCCCATCGGGGCTGATCGCCATCAAGGCCGGCGGTTCGGCAAAGCGCATCGTGGCCACCTTGCCGGTGTTCAGGTAGGTGAGGGCCGCTTCGATCTGGCCATCGGTCTCGTGCACATGCAGACGTGTGCCAAAACGCTCACTCTCCAGGCCCTGATCATCGAGGCGAATGAAGGTTCCTTCCCAGTGGCCTGCATTGCGCCCCAGCAGAGTGGAGCGGCGATCGAGGCTGGACACGGGCGGGCTGAAAGAGGAGGGCTCGAATGCTGGCAGCCCCAGAACTACGGCGCGGCTGGTGGCTGGGTGGAATCCGCCTCCAGCAGCGGGTCGGCCTCCTCGCTCTCCTTGCCCCAGCCCAGGATCATGCCGGTCACGGGAATGGCCAGAAACACCCCCAGCAGGCCCGCCAGACGCTCGCCCACGAACAGGGCAAAGAACAGCACCACCGGCCGGATCTCAAGGGCGCGGCCCATCACCCGCGGATGGATCAGGTTGTCCTGGATCTGCTGCAGCACCACCGAAGCGATCACCACCTGCAGGGCCAGCCACTGGCCCTGGGTCAGGAACACCAGGCCGGAGGCCACGATCACGCCGAGGGTGGCACCGATGCCGGGAATGGCATCCAGCACACCCACCACGATCGCCAGCACCAGGGAGAACTTCACCCCCAGCAGGGCGAACACCAGGAAGCTGGCGAGGCTGAGGAAGATCATCAGCGTGATCTGACCGCGCAGGAAACCCAGCACGTTCTTCTGGACGCTGCGGTCGAAGCGGCCACGCACGTCTTCAGGCAGCAGGCGCAGGGCCTGGCTCCAGGTGGCCCCGTTGTCGACCAGCATGTACACCACGATCACCAGCAGAAACACCCCACCGAAGACGTTGGTGAAGGCACCGCCGATCACCCCGAGGCCGGTGCCGAGGCTGGCGCGCAGCAGCTCAAGCACCTTCGAGAGCTCGATCGTGTTCAGATAGCTGTGAAAGGGCAGATCCGGACGCTGCAATCCCAGCACCAGGTCATTGAGCAGGCTGCTGCCCTGGTTGATCAACTGGAACCCGAGCACCGCCGCGAACAGGCTGGCCACAGCCAGGCCGGCCAGCACGGTGATCAGGATCGCCAGGCCCCGTCCGCAACCCAGGCGCACCAGCCGCCGCACCGGATAATCAAGCAGCACCGCCAGCACCGCCGCCGCGATGAACACGGTGAGCACCGCTCGGAAGTAGTCGATCAGCTGCACTACCGCCCAGCCGCAGGCCAGCAGCAACAGGAAGCGCAGCAGGGCGGAGTGGCTCAGCCGCAGCCAGGCCGGGCCGTTCGGGTCGTTCATGGAGTTCGAGTAGAGCCGGCGGCCCACAAGATTCGCTGAAGGGAGTGGAACCCGGCCGAAAAAGAGCGGATTGACTTAAGACGGTGGCCCATGGAACTCAAGCCCTCTGCCTAGGCTCAACGATCAATGGGACAGAGTTTCTGCACGCCTCCGCTCTGCTCGAGACTCCTTCCCCGGAGCCCCGCTCCAACCCGTCCGTGGGCGACATGCGCTATGGCGATTTCGTTCTCAGGCCCTTCATGGCCAGCGACGATCGCCTCGCCTCCTGGCAGATCCTGAGCACGGTCGGGGCCTACCTGTTGCTGTGGGCAGCCACGGTGGTCGTCGCTCGTCAGTCGCTCTGGCTCACTCCGCCCCTGTTGGTGGTGCTGGTGCTGCTCTCGGGTCGTTGCTTCTCGCTGATGCACGACTGCGGCCACTCCTCCCTCTTCAGCTCGAAACGGCTGAACCGGGCGGTGGGCTTTCTGCTGGGCGTGATCAATGCCATTCCCCAGTACCCCTGGTCGCAGGGTCATGCCTACCACCACAAGCACAACGGCAACTGGGACCTCTACCGGGGCCCCTCGGCCCTGATCAGCCTGGAGCAGTACGAGCAGCTCAGCCCCCGCGGTCAGTGGGTGTACCGGTTGCTGCGCCACCCGCTGATGCTTTTTCCGGGCGGCTTCTTCTATCTGGTGATCAAGCCCAGGCTGGCTCTGTTGCTCGGATCAGTCCAGTTTCTGGGCCATGCCATCACGCGGCTCCGTGCCGACTGGCGCACCCCATGGCCCGAGCTGGTGAGGTCGTTTCAATCACGCCACTGGTACAGCGGCGCCGAATTCATCGATCTGCTGCTCAACAACATCTGCGTGATCGCCAGCTGGGTGCTGCTCTGCCACTGGATCGGCGCCGGCCTGTTCTGGAGCCTTTACTCGCTGGTGATGGCCGCTTCGGCAGCGCTGTTCATCTGCATCTTCTTCGTGCAGCACAACTTCGAGGGCTCCTACGCCCATCGCAGCGAAGGGTGGGACCCGCTTGAGGGCGCGATCGCCGGCACCAGCCTGCTGGTGCTCCCCGCGGTCCTCAACTGGTTCACCGCCGACATCGGCTGCCACAACATCCATCACCTCTGCGAGCGCATCCCCAACTACCACCTGCGGGCCTGCCAGGAGCGCAATGCCGCCCTGCTGACCGGGGCCACGCGCCTGACCATCGCCGACATCCCGCGCTGCTTCAAGTACGTGCTCTGGAACCGGGAGAGCGAAACCCTCTCGCCCATCCCCTGGGGCTCGGCCTGAGTGGCTGATCACCGAGCAGCCCTTAAAAAAGCTGTGGCATCCCTGGGCTCAAGCCGACCCCAGACATAAGTTCGAGAGAACGAATTCGCTGGACCCGTCATGGGCATGGGTGAACTGTTCCTCGAAAGCCTCAGCACCGGTGTGATCACGGTGGAGGAGATCAACTGGGTCACCGCCCAGCAGAAGGCCTTCAACCGTCAGGAGGAGGCCACAGCTCTGAAGCTGGGCCGCCTGCTCGACTCAGGGCGCATCCAGATCGGCTGCCGTGTGCCGCCAGCAGCCGCAGCCTGAGCTTCAGCTGATTGCGGTCCGGCTGAGATCAACTAGGGCTGGGCAGGATCCCCTTTGAAAGGGCCTGGCACCTGTGAGGTGATCCAGCCGCCGTAGAAGCCGCCGGGCTGGGGAATCACCACTTCCCCGTCCAGCCAGCAGCCGTCCATCAGGGCCGGATAGACAGCGAACCAGCCGGCGATGGCGGCAAAAGCGGCCGTGGGTTGGGGGTACGACCACACAGCCCGCTCGAGGCGACGCTCTCCCACCACCACGTCGTAGTACCGGGCCAGTCCCTTCCATTCACAGAAGCTGCGCCCGGCGGCGGGATGCAGCAGCTCCAGGCGCAGATCCTCCGGGGGCAGGTAGGGGGTGGGCGGATGAAAGGTTTCGAGAACCATCAGGGAGCGACGGGTGTCCGCCAGCAGCTCCCCCAGGGCCCGCACCTGAATCCAGGCCTCAGAGGGCACCAGCGCCGGGGGTCGCGGATAGTCACAGACCCGCTCCGGCTGGCGGTCTCTTGACGGCCGGTGGATCCCCATTCGCTGGCCCTGACCATGACAATGGTCAGCATGGCCAACCCCTCACCCGTTCGGCAGCGCCGTGGCCTGGATCGCCTCCTGAGCCGGCTCGGCGGCACCGCCGTGATTCCCCTGCTGATTCTCTCCGTGGCCTGGGGTCAGGAGCTGGTCGATCAGATCGTCTTCGCTGGGAACTGGAATCTGCCGATGCTGCCGGGGGGCTCATTCCTCGGGGTGCTCACCGCCCCGTTCAGCCACGCCGACCTGGGCCACCTGCTCGGCAACAGCCTCTGGTTTCTGCCGCTCTCCTGGCTGGTGCTGCTCAAGAGCTGGCATGACTACCTGGCCGTGTGGGTGGGGGTGTACGTGATGGCGATCCCGGTCTGGCTGTTCTCCAGCAACGGCAGCCATGGGCTCTCAGGCGTGGTCTTCGCTCTGGTGGGCTACCTGATCGTGATCGGCTTCCTGGAGCGGCGACCGCTGCCCCTGCTGCTCTCGCTGTTCAGCCTGGTGAGCTATGGCGGTTTCCTGCCCGGCCTGCTGCCCTTCTTCACTCCAGCGGGTGTGAGCTGGATCGGTCATGTGAGCGGCTTCGCGGGCGGGGTGCTCGCCGCACTGGCCGTCTATAGAGAACTGGCGGGAATGACCAGGAGCTC
>NZ_JAGQBY010000115.1:0-10051 GCF_024345875.1 Synechococcus sp. EJ6-Ellesmere | reverse complement strand
GGGGCCTCCAGCTGGGCAGCCGCCACCAACTCACGATGCGGCGGCAGGGGGGGCAGTGGCTGGCGCAGCCAGGCCAGCCACTGGGCCAGGCCGGGCTCGATCGCAAAGCGCGCCCCCAGCAGAGCCTGCAACTGGCCTGCGGCCTCGAGCGGAAACTCCCAGCAATGGCGCTGGGCACGCCAGCGGCCCGCCGGCCTGATCCGGCGCAACTGGGCCTGGGTGACCGGATCGAACGGGGAGATCACCTCGATCAGGCCGCAGGAC
Source organism: Synechococcus sp. EJ6-Ellesmere (assembly GCF_024345875.1). NCBI lineage: Bacteria > Bacillati > Cyanobacteriota > Cyanophyceae > Synechococcales > Synechococcaceae > Synechococcus > Synechococcus sp. EJ6-Ellesmere. The sequence goes on along the minus strand of NZ_JAGQBY010000115.1, from coordinate 9,787 downwards.
CCAAGCTGCAGCAGGCAGCGCGGCTGAGTCCCTCGCGTGGCTCGCAGGGACACCGACGCGCGTCCTTCATTGGAGTTGAAGTCTAGTCAGCTTGGCGCCGTGAACAAGCCTTGGCGATCAGCTTGAAAAAATGAAGTCGTCGACACATTGACAGACCAGAAGCCATGGGCAAACTGTCCGCAACCGAGGCATGGGAATGCAGGTCAGGGATGCGGTCTTCCTTGAGGATCTCTGCCCCAAGTTGCGTGTCAGACGCTGGAGACAATCCCTGCACAAACAGACTCAAAATCGTTGTATTTATTGCGGCAATCGTTCCGAGTCAATTGATCATCTGATGCCGCGCTGCCGTGGCGGGCTGAGTGTGACCGAAAACTGCGTTCCTGCCTGCCTGGCCTGCAACGGCCACAAAAGCGACGCCGACGCCTTCGATTGGTACCGGCGTCAGCGCTTCTACGATCCACGCCGGGCGATGGCGATCCGGGCCTGGATGGAGGGCGACCTGCGCCTGGCCATACGCCTGTTGCAGTGGGCCACTCCCGAGCCAGCAGCAGCAACCCAGTCCTCAGACCTGCCCCAGAGGCCGGCCATGACCCTGCAGGCGGCCTGAAGCCAAGACCTCTTCACCAGACGCGGCAGGCTGCTGGCCCGTTGTGGCGCTCGCAGACGGCCGCGAGCTGCTCGGGCTGTTCGGGAGCCACCAGGGCGGCCGTGAGCACGAGAGCCACCACCAACAGTGGAAGAGCCCCCAAGGCACGGGGGAGGCTCCACGGACGGACCCGGCCTGGGCGGCCCAGGCTCGCGGGGAGGAGACGGGGTGTAGAGAAGCAGGAGGCGGCCATCAATGGAATCGAGCAGTGATACAGGTGTACTCATGGTGAGTGCTGTTGTCAACCGCAGCCCCTGGAAGGGGGCCTCCGGCCGGATGCTGGTGCTGGGGGGCGGCTACAGCGGCCAGCGCTTCGCCTCGGCTGTGGCCGCCACTGGCATGCCGGTGCTGATCAGCCACCGCCCCGATGGCCATCCCGTGCTCGGGGAGGGGATCAGCTCAGTGGCCTTCGCCAGCGAGCTCAGGCCGGGAATCGAGCCCGCAGCCCTGGAGAACGTGACCCATGTGCTGGTGACTGTTCCCCCTGGCCGTGACGGCAAGGATCCGGTACTGGAAAGCCTCGGCCCGATCCTGGCCGGCCTGCCGCTGCAATGGCTGGGCTACCTCTCCACGTCCGGGGTCTATGGCGATCGCGGCGGCGCCTGGGTCCAGGAAAGCGATTCCCCCACACCGGGACTGGCCCGCAGCCGGGCAAGGCTGTCCTGCGAACAGGCCTGGCAGGCCAGTGGTCTACCCCTGCAGGTGTTCCGCCTGCCGGCGATCTACGGGCCGGGACGCTGCCCGTTCAACGGCCTGCGCGCCGGCAGCAGCCGCCTGATCCACAAACCCGCCCAGGTGTTCAGCCGCATCCACGTCGATGACATCACCGGTGCTCTGCTGCACAACCTCGCCATGCCCAGTGCCCAGAGGCCGGCACTACTGAACGTGGCGGATGACAGGCCCTGCCCTTCAAGTGAAACCCTGGGCTACGCCGCCCACCTGCTGAACTGCAAACTACCGGAGGTGGAGTCCTATGGGCGGATCCAGGAGAGCCTCAGTCCAATGGCCCGCAGCTTCTGGAGCGAGAACCGGCGGACCAGCAACAGGCGGCTGAGCGTCGAGCTCGGTTACCGGCTGCGCTATCCCAGCTACCGGGAAGGATTCAGGGCTTCCCTGCTGGAGGAACAGGCCCTTCAGCGAGGGGCTGGCTCCACCTCCTCAGGGCACACCGGCGCGGCCAGCGGCTGAAGATTGGTGAGGCTGGGAATGTTCAGGTCACCCTTCAGGCGACACCAGTCGATCACAATCCACTTCTTCTGCAACCCCTGAGCCAGGCCCAGCACCAGTCCCCCCAGAAGCAACCAGCGGATCATGACTCTCGAGGCCACTGGCAGCAACGCTAAACAAGGGGTGATCGCCCTGGCCCTGGGGGATCCGGCCGGCATCGGTGCCGAGGTGACCCTCAAGTCCCTGGCGGCCCTGCAGGCGCGGGGTGCGGCGGTGAATGTGGTGCTGGTGGGCTGCCGCCGCTGGCTGGAGCAGACCTATATGGACCTGCGCGACCGCAGCGCGACGCCGCTGGCGGATCCAGGTGCCTACCCCATCCTGGACAGACCCCTGCAGGAAGGGATCATCCCGGGCCAGGGCAGCGCAGCCAGTGGTGCCGCCAGCTTTGCCTGGCTGAATGCGGCGGTGGATCTGGTGCTCAGCGGCCAGGCCGGGGCCCTGACCACGGCGCCGATCGCCAAACACGCCTGGCACGCCGCCGGCCATCGATACCCAGGTCAGACCGAGCGGCTGGCGGAACTCTGCGGGCGGAAGCAGGCCTCGATGCTGTTCACCGCTCGCTCACCAGGGGGCAGCTGGCGGCTGAACACACTGCTGGCCACCACCCACATCCCCCTGGCCCAGGTGCCCCAGGCCCTCACCCCCGCCCTGGTGGAGCATCAGCTGGAGATGCTGCTGGCGTTCTGCCGGCGCTTCCAGCCCCAGCCCAGCCTGACGGTGGCCGGTCTGAATCCCCATGCCGGCGAAGGTGGCCAGCTGGGGACTGAGGAGCAGGACTGGCTGATTCCTCTGCTGGAGAGCTGGCGGCAGCGGCACCCCACCGTGACGGTGCGGGGGCCACTACCGCCGGACAGCTGCTGGCTTGGGGCGGCCGCGGCCTGGCGGGGCGACGGACAGGGATCCGACGGTTACCTGGCCCTGTATCACGATCAGGGGCTGATCCCGGTCAAGCTGCTCGCCTTCGATGCCGCTGTGAACACCACCCTGGGGCTGCCCTTCCTGCGCACCTCACCGGATCACGGCACCGGCTTCGACATTGCCGGTTCAGGTCTGGCCCGCGCCGACAGCATGGTGGCGGCCCTGGAAACGGCATGGGAGCTGGGCTGAGCCACAACCGGCGCGGCTCAGGACCGGCGAATTCAGGCGGGCTTGACCCGTAGCAGCACCTGACCAAATTCCACTGGTGTGCCGTTGTCCACCAGGATCTCCACCAGCTCACCGCTGACTTCGGCCTCCAGCTCGTTCATCAGCTTCATGGCCTCAAGGATGCACACGGGCTGGCCGACATTGATGCGGCTGCCGATCTCGACGAAGGGGGGATCGGTAGGCGAGGGGGAACGGTAGAAGGTCCCCACCATCGGAGCCGTGATGTCGACAAGATCGGCCCGCAGCGCAGATGGGGCCGGCGGCGGGCTGGACGGGGCCGTGACCCCGGCGGAACCTGGCGCCGGAGCGGCAGGCGCCACCACGGGGGAGGGCAGCGGGGCCGGAGCTGGGGCAAGCGCTGCTGGGGCCGGCAGGTTGCGACGCACTTCCAGGCGGAAATCGTCACCTTCGAGCTTCAACTCCTGGATGTCGCTCTGCTCCAGGAAGATGAGCAGGTTGTGCAGTTGGTCGTTGTCGAGCTGCATGGCGATCAGGACTCCCGGCCGAGATAGCTGTCGTTGCGCGTGTCGATCTTGATCTTCTCGCCAATGGTGATGAACAGGGGCACCATCACCTGGGCACCGGTCTCGACGATGGCGGGCTTGGTCCCGCCGGTGGCGGTGTCACCTTTGACGCCCGGGTCGGTCTGGGTGACCTCGAGCACCACGGAGTTGGGAAGCTCCACTTCCAGGGGAGAGCCGTTCCAGGACACCACGTTCACCTCCATACCTTCTTTGAGGTACTTGCGCCCGTCACCGATCTGCTTGGCGGTGAGGCGGGTCTCCTCGTAAGTGGCCATGTCCATGAAGACGTACTCCTCGGCCTCCATGTAGGTGTGTTGCAGGGTGGATTTCTCCAGCTGGGCCTGGGCGAGGGTTTCGCCGGCGCGGAAGGTCTTCTCAACCACGCTGCCGCTCTGCACGGCCTTGAGCTTGGTTCGCACGAAGGCTGATCCCTTACCAGGCTTGACGTGCAGGAACTCAACGACCCTCCAGACCTGTCCATCGAGCTCGATGGTGGTGCCAGTTCGGAAGTCGTTGCTCGAGATCATTCCGGCGGAACGGGTGAGCGGGATTGTACGGCTGGCCGTTGAACCCCCCTCTGAGACTGGCTCTGGGCCCCGGCAAGCTGTGCCAAAGTCCGAAGAACGGCAGAACGCCCGGAGACCGGCAGGGACAGCCATGAACAGGAGTTCTCAGCAACAGCAAGCCCCTCGGCCAGAGGAACAGCAGCTCAGAGAGCAGCGCCGGAACCCCTGGCGGGCCATGACGCTGCTGCTGATGGCGCTGGTGCTTGCCGGCGGCGCCTGCTTCGGCCCGGTCAGCCCGGTGGCGGCTGCCCTGCCGCCGGGGAACGCCGTCACCGATCCAACCGCCTTGCTGCGCAATGCTTTGCCGATCGAGCAGCCGGATCTTCAGAAGCTGCAGCATCGCCTTGAAGACAGCAGCGACGACCTGCGTGCCAAGCGCTGGAGTGCTCTTACCGGCACGGCCCGCAAAGCCCAGGCGCAGCTGAGCAGCCGGCGCTCCGCCCTGCTGGCGGCCTACCAGAGCGAGCAGCGCGAGCAGGCCACGGCCCTGCTCGACCGCCTCGAATCCGAATTGCAGTCCGTGGCCGAGGCCGCCGAGCGGCAGGATCGCGATGTCTTCCTAACCACCCGCCGCCGGGCCCTGAGCACCATCGGAGAAGCGGAAGCACTGCTGGTGGGGCCGTTCCCGTTCGAAATTCCGGCAGAGTTCGCCGACCTGCCCAGGCTGCTGGGTCGCGCCACCGTGAAGCTCACCACCACCAAAGGCGACCTGATCGCCGTGGTGGATGGCTACAACGCACCACTGACCGCCGGAGCCTTCATCGACCTGGTGCAGCGGGGTTTCTACGACAACCTCCCCTTCATCCGCGCCGAAGATTTCTACGTCCTGCAGACCGGTGATCCGAAAGGAGCCGCCAGCGGCTATGTGAACACCTCCGGCCAGGAGCGGAAGGTGCCCCTTGAGATCATGGTGCCGGGTCAGAGCAAGCCTTTCTACAACCAGACCTTTGAGGATCTCGGCCTGTTCAAGGCCACACCGGTTCTGCCTTTCGCCACCAAGGGAACCCTGGGCTGGGCGCACTCCGACACCGCCCTCGACGATGGTTCCTCCCAGTTCTTCCTCTTCCTGTTCGAGGCGGAACTCACCCCGGCGGGCCTCAATCTGATCGACGGCCGCTATGCCGCCTTCGGCTACGTGGTCGAGGGCTTCGATGTGCTCCAGGAGCTCACCGCCGACGACGGCATTGTCAAGGCGACCGTGGTGGAGGGGGCCGACAACCTGCGGCCCCATGGCTGAGGGCTCCGGCCTGGCGCCGACCCTCGCCGACCTGGGGGAATGGGAGCTGATCGAGCGCCTCGGAGCCTTCGCTCCCCCCGGTCAGTTCGCCGATGATGCCGCTCTGCTGGATGGCCGCTCGCAGCGGACACTCGTGGTCAATACCGATGTGCTGGTGGAGGGAGTCCATTTCAGCGACGCCACCATGACCGCCGCCGATGTGGGCTGGCGGGCGGCGGCGGCCAACCTCTCGGACCTCGCGGCCATGGGCTGCCGGGAGGTGCTGGGGCTGACGGTGGCCCTGGTGGCCCCCGCAGCCACCCCCTGGGCCTGGGTGGAGGGGGTGTACCAGGGGCTGAGCGCTGCTTTGGGGTGCTATGGCGGCACGCTGCTGGGGGGCGATTGCAGCGGCGGCGGCCAGCGGCTTCTCGCAGTCACAGCCCTGGGGCGGCTCGGAGCGGACGGGCCGATCCGGCGTCGGGATGGTTACCCCGGTGATGCCCTGGTGAGCACGGGACCCCATGGTCTCAGCCGCCTGGGCCTTGCGGCGCTGCTGCAGGAGATCCCGACCCCGCCGGCGGCTCCCAACTGGCGCCAAGCCGGCCCAGCCCTGCTGGAGCGGGCCGTTCAGGCGCACCGCAGGCCGCGGCCCCGGCTGGATGCCGTGGCCGCGCTGGCCTCATGCCGGCCTGTGGGCAGTCCCTGGAGGGTGGCCGGCACCGACAGCAGCGATGGACTGGCGGCGGCGCTGAAGACCCTGACCCAGGGGAGCGGCTGCGACGCTCTGCTGGAGCGCCGGGACCTTCCGCTCGACCCGGAGATGGCGGCTCTGGCCATCGCCGAATCCTGGTGCCTGAACGGCGGTGAAGATTTCGAACTTGTGCTGGCCCTTGATCCCGGCTGGGCCCGGCAGCTGATCCAGGCCCTGCCCGGGACCCGCCGGATCGGATCACTGACCCCGGGCTCAGGGATTCTGCGCTGGGCCGGCGACGGTTCGCCCCTCGCGGACGCCGACGGAAGCTTCACACATTTTCACTGAGTTATTGCACTTGGCCATGAAAAAGCCGCCCCGGAGGAGGGACGGCCCAACACGAAGAGCTCAGGGAGCAGAACTCACTTCCAGTGCTTGGCCACCAGCTCGGCCAGATCGACCACCCGCTGGCTGTAGCCCCACTCGTTGTCGTACCAGGCGATGACCTTGACCATGTTGTCGCCCATCACCAGGGTGAGATCGGCATCCACGATCGTGGATTCATCCGTACCGGCATGGTCGGAGGAAACCAGCGGCAGATCAGAGTATTTGATGATGCCCTTCATGCCATTCTCCGAGGCTTGCTTGAGCACGGCGTTGACCTCCTCGCGGGTGGTGCCGCGGCTCACTTCAATCACCAGGTCGACCACCGACACGTTGGGGGTGGGCACGCGCATGGCGATGCCGTTCAGCTTGCCCTTCATCGGCGGGTACACCAAAGCGACGGCTTTGGCGGCACCGGTGGAGGTGGGGACGATGTTGATGGCGGCGGCGCGGGCGCGGCGAAGATCGCGGTGGCTGGCATCAAGAATGCGCTGGTCACCGGTGTAGCTGTGAGTGGTGGTCATCGTGCCCTTGACGATGCCGAAGGCCTGATCCAGAACCTTGACCAGGGGTGCCATGCAATTGGTGGTGCAGCTGGCGTTGCTGATCACGTTGTAGTCGTCGTGGCGGTACTGATCGTCGTTGACCCCGACGACAAACGTACCGATACCTTCATCCTTGCCTGGAGCCGTGATCAGCACCTTGCTGGCGCCGGCCTTGATGTGCTTGCCGGCGCCCTCCGTATCAATGAACACGCCTGTGGCTTCAATCACCAGATCAACTCCCCAGTCCTTCCAGGGAAGGTTGAGAGGATTGCGATCGGAGAAGCACTTGATTGGCTTGCCGTTAACCGTGATGGTGTCTTTGGTGTAACCCACCTCGGTGTCACGAATCTTGCCCAGCATCGAGTCGTACTCGAGCAGATGGGCATTGGTGTGCGGATCAGAAGTGTCGTTCAGACCGACCACCTCGATCCCGGTGTTTTCGCCACGACTGAGCCAACAACGCATGAAGTTGCGACCGATCCGGCCGAATCCATTGATCGCAACACGCAGGGTCATGGCAGGGACGGGAAACCCGTTGACAAGGGGAGTTTGGCTGCCGATCATACAGAAATGGTCTCCCCCTCCTGGAGCCGCCCCGGTAGTGGATTCTTTCGCGGAGCCAAACAAGCGTTAAATGGGGAGAGACAAGCGCAGCGTCAACACCTACCTTCGGGTCCGCATGGAGTCGCCTTTGGCACCGCTGCTCGACCACCGTGCCCCCCTCCACTTCATCGGGGTCGGCGGCATTGGCATGTCGGCATTGGCCGGAATCCTGGCCGACCGTGGTTTTCAGGTGAGCGGATCCGACCCGCGTGACAGTCCCGTGCTCGAGTCCCTGCGCCGCCGTGGTGTGCGGGTGTTCGCCCACCAGGACGCAGAAACGATCGCGACTCTGAACCGTGATGGCGTCACCTCAGCGCTGGTGGTGATCAGTACGGCGGTTCCGGCGGAGAACCCCGAGCTGATGGCAGCCCGCGAAGCCGGCCTGACCATCTGTCACCGCTCCGACGTGCTGGCGGCCCTGATCAACGCTCAGCCCTCGATCGCCGTGGCCGGCAGCCACGGCAAGACCACCACCAGCACCCTGATCGCCACCCTGCTGGCGGCCACCGACCAGGACCCCACCGCCGTGATCGGTGGCATGGTGCCCGCGTTTCAGAGCAACGCCCGCAGTGGCCGCGGCCGGGTGCTGGTGGCCGAGGCCGATGAGTCGGATGGCTCCCTGGTGAAGTTCAGATCCAGCCTCGGGCTGATCACCAACCTCGAGCTCGACCACACCGACCACTACCCCGATCTCGAGGCTCTGATCCAGACGCTCCAGCGCTTCGCCGCCGGCTGCGGCTCCCTGCTCGCCAATGCCGACTGTCCGGTGCTGCGCCAGCATTTTCAACCCGGAGCCTGGTGGTCGATCGAGCGCAGCGAAGGGGTGGAGTTCGCCGCCCTGGCGGTGGAGGAGCACGGCGAAGGCACCATGGCCGACTTTTACGAAAATGGAGAGCTGGTAGGGCGCTTCAGCCTGCCCCTGCCCGGCCGCCACAATCTCAGCAACGCCACCGCCGCCCTGGCGGCCTGCCGCCTGGAAGGTGTGCCCTTTGGCGCCCTGGCCACGGCGATGCGAACCCTTCGCTCCCCCGGGCGCCGTTTCGACTTCCGGGGCCGCTGGGCCGGCCGCCAGGTGGTCGACGACTACGCCCACCATCCCAGTGAGGTGGAGGCCACTCTGCACATGGCCCGCCTGATGGTGACCAGCGGCCGCAGCCCTCTGCCGGAGGTGCCCCAACGGCTGGTGGCCGTGTTCCAGCCCCACCGCTTCAGCCGCACCGCCGAATTCATGGACGCTTTCGCCGCTGCCCTCGCTCTCGCCGACACGGTGCTGCTCGCCCCGCTCTACGCCGCTGGAGAAGCTCCCATCCCCGGTGTCAACAGTCAGGCCCTGGCCAATCGCCTGCAGCAACTCCGCCCTGACCTGCCACTGAGGGTGAGCTCAACGCTGGAGCAGCTGGCTGAGCAGGTGGTGCGCCGCAGCCAGCCCGGTGATCTGGTGCTGGTGATGGGAGCGGGCGATGTGAACGGCCTCTGGTCTCGCCTCCAGGCCCTTGCCGAGCTGAAGCCGCCCGATGCGCCGGATGCTCCGGCTGCCCGCCTGGCCGCCTGAGCCGTGCCCCTCACCCCGGCCTACGAGCCAGCTCTGAGCCAGATAACCCTGGCCGACTACACCACCTGGAAAGTGGGAGGACCGGCTGAATGGTTCGCCGAGCCGGCCAGCCGCGACGAACTGATGGCCCTGGCCCGCTGGGCCCGGGCCGAAACGCTCCCCCTGCGCCTGATCGGAGCGGGCTCGAACCTGCTGATCAGCGACGGCGGACTTGAGGGGCTCACCCTCTGCAACCGCAGGCTGCAGGGCAGTGTGATCGATGCGGCCACGGGCCTGGTGGAGGCCCAGGCCGGGGAGCCGATCCCCACCCTGGCGCGCAAGGCAGCCCGCGCTGGCCTGAGTGGTCTGGAGTGGGCGGTGGGCATCCCCGGCACCGTGGGTGGGGCCGCGGTGATGAACGCTGGCGCCCAGGGGGGCTGCACGGCGGACTGGCTCCAGGAGGTCACGGTGCTCGATCCCAACGGGGGGGATAGCCCCTTCGTTCTGCAGGGCAGTGAGCTGGAGTTCCCCTACCGCCACAGCCGGCTGCAGCGGGAACCCCTGCTGGTGCTCTCGGCCCGGTTCCGCCTCAGCTCGGGCCATGATCCAGCTGAGATCAGCCGGCGTACCAGCGCCAACCTCTCCAGCCGCACCAGCAGCCAGCCCTACCAACAGCCCAGCTGCGGCAGCGTCTTCCGCAACCCCGAG
>NZ_JAGQBY010000114.1:0-10082 GCF_024345875.1 Synechococcus sp. EJ6-Ellesmere | reverse complement strand
TGATCAACACCTGGGCTGATGTGCTGAACCGCGCTGGTCTGGGCATGGAAGTGATGCACGAGCGCAATGCGCACAACTTCCCGCTGGACCTGGCTTCTGCTGAAGCCACTCCTGTGGCGCTGACCGCCCCCGCGATCGGCTGATGCATCCGGTGGGTCCCATGGGCTCACCACCTGCATCAAGGGCAACAAAAATGCCCCTGCTTCGGCAGGGGCATTTTTGTTGACGGTCTCTCGATCGTCAGCCAGCAAAGTCACATCCCAGGCAAGGCGGCGGGCCGCTGCCAGCCTGCTGATCAAGATCCACCGACCCTGCTCCCCACTCGCACTCGGCCCCCATGTTCGTCGCGCTGACCCTGTTCACGATCATGTTTGCCCTGGGGCTGGGCCTGCGCAGCGACGCCATCGCCGGGCTGCGCCAGAAGCCCTTCCTGATCGCTCGGGTTCTAGTGGGCTCCTGCCTGCTGGTGCCCTTGCTGGCCCTGCTGCTGCTGCTGCCCCTGAGCGCATCGCTTTCGGGTCCGGCCCGGCTGGCGATCGCCCTGATGGCGCTCTGCCCCAGCGCCCCGATGATCCTGCGCAAGGCGGGCAAGAAGGGCGGGGACACCGAGCTGGCAGCCCTGCTTCAGGTGGGGGCTGCGCTGGTGGCCATCGTCTCGATTCCGTTCATGGCGGATGTGTTCCGGGCTGCCTTCGGAGTCCAGAACTGGGACATCGGTCCGAAGGAAGTGGCGCTGCAGGTGGGCCGAACCCAGGTGCTGCCCCTGCTGCTGGGGTTGCTGGTGCGCCGCTGGCTGCCAGGCCTGACCAAGACCGTGGAGGTTCCCTTGAACAAACTGGCCAATGGGCGGCTGCTGGTGCTGATCGGTGGCGTGGTGGTCACCACCGGTCCGCTGCTGATTCCCTTCGTGGGCGCCAACTGGCTGGCGCTCGGCTTCATGGGCGTGCTGGTGCTGCTCTGCCTGGGCGTGGGCTATCTCCTGACTCCCACCAGTGCCAGCCATGAACGACTCACAGTCTCGCTGGTGACCTCCATGCGCAATCCCGGCCTGGCGCTGCTGTTCGCCAGCACCTATGCACGTGACCTGCCTGGGGTGAAAATCGCCGTGGTGGCCTATCTGGTGGTCACCGTGCTGCTCTCGATCCCCGTGCTGAAGCTCATCGGCAGGTCCCCTACGCTCGCGTCAGCGTGACGCAGCCATGGGCAGCAGCTTCGGCGACCAGTTTCGGATACAGACCTTCGGTGAGTCCCCCGGCGGTGGTGTGGGGGTGATCGTCGACGGCTGCCCGCCGCGGCTGGCCCTTGATCTGGAGGCCATCCAGGCCGAGCTCGACCGCCGCAAACCGGGACAGAGCAGGATCACCACCCCCCGCAAGGAAGACGATCGCGTCGAGATCCTCAGCGGCCTGCTCGATGGGGTCACCCTGGGCACACCGATCGCCATGGTGGTGCGCAACAAGGACCAGCGTCCCGGCGATTACAGCGAGATGGCGGTGGCGTTCCGGCCCTCCCACGCCGATGCCACCTACCAGGCGAAGTACGGCATCCAGGCCCGCAGCGGCGGCGGCCGGGCCTCGGCGCGGGAAACGATCGGCCGGGTGGCGGCCGGTGCCATCGCCAAACAACTGCTCGCCCGCGCCCATGGCACCGAGGTGATCGCCTGGGTGAAGCGGATCCACACGATCGAGGCCACGATCGATCCAGCCGGTGTCAGCCTCGACGACGTGGAGGCCAACATCGTGCGCTGCCCCGATGCCGCCTGCGCGGAGCGGATGATCGAGCGCATCGAGGCCATCGGCCGCGAGGGTGATTCCTGCGGCGGCGTGATCGAATGTGTGGTGCGCCGGGCGCCGGTGGGGCTGGGCATGCCGGTCTTCGACAAGCTTGAGGCCGACCTGGCCAAGGCGGTGATGTCGCTGCCGGCCACCAAAGGCTTCGAGATCGGCTCCGGCTTCGCCGGCACCCTGCAGCGGGGCAGCGAACACAACGACGCCTTCCTCGCCACCGGCGACGGCAGCCTGCGCACCGCCACCAACAACTCCGGTGGCATCCAGGGGGGCATCAGCAACGGCGAAACCATCGTGCTGCGGGTGGCTTTCAAGCCCACCGCCACGATCCGCAAAGCCCAGCAGACCGTGACCTCCAGCGGCGAGGCCACGGTGCTGGAGGCCAAGGGCCGCCATGACCCCTGCGTGCTGCCCCGGGCCGTGCCGATGGTGGAAGCGATGGTCGCCCTGGTGCTGGCCGACCACCTGCTGCGTCAGCAGGCTCAGTGCAGCCTCTGGTGAGATGAAGCTGAGGTGTAAGCCGCCACCCACCCAGCCAGGCGTGGATCCAGCCGGGGGCAATCTCCCGCCTCGCTGATGGGCTCGAACAACGTGGAGCCCAGGGCCAGGGCATCCGCACCCCCCTGGAGCCAGCCACTGAGGTCAGCCACCTCCAGCCCCCCCGCAGCGATGCAGAAGGGCAAGGGAGCCAGGGCACCTGCGAGCAAGCCCCAGTACCCAGGACCCAGGGCCTTGGCCGGAAAGAGCTTGACCGCCGCGCAGCCCAGCTCCACCGCCTGCTGCACCTCCGTGGGGGAGAAGACCCCGGGCACCAGGGTGATGCCCAGCTGGTAGGCGCAGCTGAGCAAGAAGGGATCCAGAACGGGCGAGAACGCGAAGCTGAAGCCGGCCTGATGGGCAGCTTCCAGAGCCTGGATGGTGCGAACCGAAGCGGCACCGAAGCGGATCGCGGGGAAACGCTGTGCCAGCTCAAGGCAGTCGTGGCTCCAGCGGTCCCATGGGCTCCAGGCAATCTCCACATGGCGAATCCCGGCCGCGCTTAACAGCGCGATCCGGGAGACGGCCTCCAGGGGATGGACCGGGCGCAGCACCGCCAGCAGCGGCAGCGCCCGGAGTTCATCCAGCAGCGTCTGGGACTCAGACGTACTCAGCGACCCGCACATCGCTGCGGATCAGGAGCTCCTGGAGCTCCTCGGCGTCGACGGTTTCCTTCTCCACCAGCATCTCGGCCAGTTCATCGAGAACCGAGCGGTTTTCGATCAGCACACGCTTGGCACGGCGGTAGGCCTCAGCCACCAGCAGACCCACTTCCTCGTCGATGGTGGCGGCTGTGTCTTCGGAGAAATCGCGCTCAGCGGCGATGTCGCGGCCGAGGAACATCCCTCCCTGGGCACGGCCGAGAGCCACGGGGCCCAGCTTGTCGCTCATGCCGAAGCGGGTGACCATCTGGCGTGCAACACGGGCCACCTGCTGGAGGTCGTTGGAGGCTCCGGTGGTGACTTCATCTTCGCCGTAGACGATCTCCTCAGCGACGCGGCCACCGAGGGCCACGGCCATCTGGTTCTGCAGATAGGCGCGGGAATAGAGGCCCGACTCCATCCGCTCCTCACTGGGGGTGAAGAAGGTGAGGCCACCAGCCTGGCCGCGGGGAATGATGCTGATCTTCTGCACCGGGTCGTAGTCAGGCATCAGGGCACCCACCAGGGCATGGCCCGATTCGTGATACGCCACGAGCCGCTTGCGCTTCTCGCTCATCACGCGGTCCTTCTTCTCAGGACCGGCCATGACGCGCTCGATGGCGTCATTGACCTCGTCCATCGAAATTTCGGTGAGCTGACGGCGGGCCGCCAGGATCGCCGCTTCATTGAGCAGGTTGGCCAGATCGGCGCCGGTGAAGCCGGGGGTACGGCGCGCCACCTTGTCGAGATCGACATCTTTGGCAAGGGTCTTGCCGCGGGCATGGACCCCGAGGATCTGCAGACGGCCGGCGTAGTCCGGACGGTCAACCACCACCTGGCGATCGAAGCGGCCCGGCCGCAGCAGGGCGGAATCCAGCACATCCGGACGGTTGGTGGCCGCCACGATGATGATACCGGTGTTGCCCTCGAAGCCGTCCATCTCGGTGAGCAACTGGTTGAGGGTCTGCTCGCGCTCGTCGTTACCGCCTCCAAGGCCTGCACCCCGCTGCCGGCCGACAGCATCGATCTCGTCGATGAAGACGATGCAGGGAGCACTCTTCTTGGCCTGCTCGAACAGATCACGCACGCGGCTGGCGCCCACGCCCACGAACATCTCCACGAACTCCGAGCCGGAGATGGAGAAGAAGGGCACACCGGCTTCTCCGGCCACCGCCTTGGCCAGAAGGGTCTTGCCGGTGCCGGGAGGGCCCACCAGCAGCACGCCTTTGGGAATCTTGGCGCCTACGGCCGTGAAACGATCGGGATTCTTGAGGAAGTCGACCACTTCGGTGAGCTCGAGCTTGGCGCCCTCGATGCCGGCCACATCACCGAAGGTGACCTGGGTCTGGGGTTCCATCTGAAGGCGGGCCTTGCTCTTGCCGAAGCTCATGGCGGGGTTGCCGCCTCCCCCCTGGGCGCGTCGCAGCAGGAAGAACAGGCCTCCCAGGAGCAACAGCGGGAAGAGCAGACTGCCCACGGCCTGCTGCCAGGCGGCCGGCTCACGGTTGGGCTGAACCGCGATGTCGACGTTGTGCTCGGTGAGCAGCTTGAGCAGGTCCTTGTCGGGGGCGAGGTTGACCACGGCCCGGTTGCCGTCGTTCTCAACGACCTGGGCGGTACCGCGGTCGGGGGAGATCAGCACCCGCGACACCTGATTCTCCTGAACCGCCTCGACGAAATCGCTGTAGCGGAGGCTTCTGGGGGCATTGGCCTGATCAGGGCGTCCCAGGAAAGCGGAGCCCACCGCAATCACCACGATCGCCAGGAGCACATAGAGCCCCGCGTTGCGCCAGCGTTTTTTCAACCTGCGTGCTCCTGAGAGGGGAAGTAACAGAATGTTAACCGTCGCTGGGGACCGTCAGGCGGACCGCAGCACCTCCACCACGCTACGGAAGGCGAACCACTCCGGGATCTCCTCACCGCTGCGCAGCATCTGCCGGAACTGGGTTCCGCTCAATTTCTTTACATGCAGGCCCCTTGCCTGGGCGTGCTCCGCCGTCACGTAGCCCTCTTCTTCGGTGTACACCAGATTCAGCGACGGCACCGTCTCCATGCCCAGCTCCGGTGCGTTCTCGCGAGCGAAGTCCTGCGCGTCGTAGGGGCCGTAGAAATCCTCACCGCTCAGGGAGCTCTTGCAGCCCGCCATGTCGCGGCCAATGATGAAGTGGGTGCAGCCGTAGTTCTTGCGGATGATCATGTGCTGCAGCGCCTCCCTCGGCCCCGCCATGTGCATGGCATAGGGGAGGTAGGCCCAGCGGATGCGCGGGTTGGCCACCTCCGCCGCCAGTCGCTCGTAGGTCTGGAAGCGCACTTCCCCGGCAATGTCGTCCTCCTGGGTGGGTCCGCAGGTGGGATGCACCAGCACCACACCCCCCTCGCTCACGTTCGTGGCGTGCAGCGCACGGGTGAACAGCTCGTAGTGGGCCCGGTGGATCGGGTTGCGGCACTGGAAGGCCACCACGTCTTCCCCATGGGGCAACTCGGCGCGCACCTGGGCCGGGGTGCGGCAGGGAAACACCCGCTGGGGCAGCTCCAGGCCCTGCAACGCTCCACCGAGGTAGTAGCGGCCCCGTTCGGTGGCGATCATGCGCACCGCCGGATGCTCCAGGGATGTGGTGCCGTAGCAACCTTTGGCCTCCTTCACCTTGTCGGGCTCCCAGACGCTCTCCACCGTGAGCACAGCCAGCTCCTGACCCTGGTAAGTGAGCAGCAGACGCTCGCCCACCTTGATCGTGGCCTCAGCGTTGTCGAAGATGATCGGCAGGCCGAACAGCAGCCCAGAGGTGGTGCGGTTCCCCTGCACCACCGCCTCGTAGTCCTCCTGGTGCATGAAGCCCAGCAGCGGCGAGAAGCCCCCCACCATCAGCAGCTCCACATCGCAGGCGTTGCGGTGGCTGCACTCGAGCACCCGATCCACACCCGCCTTCACCGCCTCACGCTGCTCCGCCGGCACGATCAGATTCACCAGCGTGCCCCCGTGGGGCGGAATCAAACCGGTGCTGGGGCGTCCAGAGGGAGCGGCGGTGGTCATGGGGGGGAGCCAGCTTCAGGTGGAGCGATTGTTCCAGACCGGGCGTCAAGGACGTGTGACCGGGGTGGCTCCACGGCGGCAGCGCGGATGGGATTGCCACAAAAAAAGGGCCCCCGAGGGGATCCTTCTTGGCCAAGCTTCAGCACCATCCAGAAGCGGCTGGCTGGGCTCAGACCTGCTCGAGGCGGCCGTAGAGCTCGCCGGTGACCTTGACATCGACGGCGACCTTGCCGCCCATGTCGGTGTCGGAAGGCTGGACCGCCGAGAACACCCCGGAGAACTCACCAGTGACGCTGTCGACCTTGGTGATCGAGAGGTTCATGGTGCCGGTGCCCTCGATGTACTGCTTGACGTTTTCCTTGGTGAGGTCCTCGTCGTCACCGGCAGGCACCAGACCGACGGCACTGCTGTAGCCGGTGGTGAGGCCACGGCCCTTGGGATCAAGGAAATTGGCGGTGCGGTAGCTGGGCGTCCGGTAGGCGCCTTCGAAATCCGTGCTCGGGCTGATGGCGGTGCCTTCGGCTGTGGCGATCAGCTGCTTGCTGGAGAAGGTGAAGGGCACTTCCTCACCACCCGGCATGAGAACGGTGATCGGCTGGAAATCGATCCCACCAAGCTCCTTGAAGGTGAGCTGGGCGCCGTCGATCGTCAGATCGCCATAGACCTGATCAAGGCTGGAGGTGTAACGGGTGAGAATCTTGCCCGCCACGAACTGAGCCTCCTGGCGCTTGTTGGCCGGCTCACCCTTCACGAACACTTCGCTGGGGTGGAGACAGATTTCACGGAGCTGATAGCTGCCGGAGGGATCCAGGGGGATGGAGCCGCGGGCCGAGTCCGGAAGGGTTGGGCAGTCGTTGGCCTTGCCGGTGTTGACGATGTCGTCGTAGGTGACATTGGCCCGTTCAACGGCTTTGGCACCGCCACCGCACGCTGTGACCAGCGTTAGGCAGAGCGCCAGCACAAGGGCCAGCAGGGGTCGAAAACGCATTGGGAGAAGCCGCACAAGCAGGGTGAAACCTTGGTGATGGGTGCGCCAGCGGCGATCCTACAGATGAAAAACCCGAGTCCCGATAGCATGTTGCGGCTCTCAACAACCCGTAGGGCGGGACGCGACACGCCAGACATGACCAAAGGTTTCAACGCTCCGGCCGAGGCTCAGGATCCCCTGCAGGCAGCGGGCGAGCTGGTGCAGGGTCTCCACCAGCTCGCCGATGGGCTCGAAGGGCAGCCCGAGGCGCTGCTGAACCTGTTGCGGGAGCTGGAAACCCTGCATCGCTCGATTCAGGACGGGGCCTTCCGTCGCAGCCTGCCGGGGGACCGCCAGCGGCTGTTCGCTCTGCTCAGGGACATGGAGCGCAGCGGCGGTTGGCCCTACATCCCACGCCTGCAGCTGCGCACCTTCATGGATCTGCTGCAGCGTGACGACCAGCCAGGCCTTCACGAGGAGCCTCCGCTGGCGGCGTGAGCGGATCCAGCAGGGCTCCGAGGGCGCTGATGAGCTGATGGGCCACGGCGAACTTGCCCGCTGGCTCGATGCGCAGCTCCCGCTCCCCCGGACCGAGCAACCAGCCTTCATTGCTGCACACCCTGAAGCCGGCCTGTGGTTGGTCGATCGGGTTGGCGAAGAGCAGATCGCAGCCCTTGCGCAGCCGCTTGGCCCGGGCCTGGGGAAGCACATCCCCCGAATGGGCCGCGAACCCCAGAATCCGCTGGCCTGCTTGGCAGCGGGCCACCAGCTGAGCCAGCAGGTCCGGCACCTCGCACCAGCCCCCACTCAAGCTGGCAAGCAGATCCTGCTTGCTGAGCTTCTGGAGTTCAGGAGCGGCACGGCCGTGATCGGCCACGGCAGCCGCCATGGCCACCGCATCGGCCGCCGGTTGCAACTGCTCCAGGGCCTCGCCCATCGCCGCACCGCTCTCGGCGGGATACGCACGCAGGCCTTCCAGCAGCAACGGATCGAGGTTGAGGGGGCCGTGCACCAGGTCGACCTCAGCCCCCCGCAACCGGGCGGCCTGGGCCAGCAGCACCCCCATCCGGCCCGTGCTGGGGTTGGTGAGGCAGCGGGCGGGATCCAGCCATTCGCGGGTGGGCCCTGCGCTCACCAGCAGCCGCCTGCCCTGCCAGTCGCGCCGCCAGCCATGCAGACGCAGGGTCTCCAGCCCCAGCAGCAGCTGCTGGGGCTCGGCCATCCGGCCGGCACCCTGGCGGTCGCAGGCAAGCAGCCCGGCGGCGGGCCCCAGGGTCAGCACCCTCTCGAAGCCCTGCAGCTCCTGCCAGTTGCGCCGCACCCCGGGGGAGCGCCACATCGCCGTGTTCATGGCGGCGGCCGCCAGCACCGGGGCCTCTGTCGCCAGCAGGGTGCTGGAGAGCAGGGTGTCGCCGGAGCCCTGCACCCAGCGGGCCAGGCTGGTGGCACTCAGGGGGGCCACCAGCACCAGTTCGGCCCATTCGGCCAGCTCCACGTGCAGGGGCCGGGGCGCCCGGTGGCTCCACTGATCCTCCTCGAGATGGCAGGGGGAACGGCTGAGGCTGGCCAGGGCCACCGGGCTCACCAGCCGGGCGGCACTGGGGGTGAGCACGCAGCGGACCTGGGCACCGCGCTGGACCAAGGCACTCACCAGCGCCGGCAGTTTCACGCAGGCGATGCTGCCGCTGATGGCCACCAGGATCCGGCAGCCGGCCAGGGGCTCACTCCTCATCGAAGGGTTCCTGATCCACCAGATGCACGTACGGGCGCGCCAGCTCAGGGCGGTGGATCGCCAGGGCCCGGATCAGGTGCCAGTCCTGCAGGGCTTCAAAGGGGTTGGGGTAGTCGTCGTCATCCAGGCGCTGGGCCAGCTCGGCGATGGCCGCCTCATCGAAGGCAGCCAGCCGCTCAGGCGTGATCGGGGTTGCGGACACGGGGCCAGTGGAGCGAAGCACCTCTCAATTCCAGCGCATCAGCCCCACCCCTGGGCCAGGGCGGCCAGGCAGGAGCGGGGCGAGGGCGAATCGGCAGTGATAAATTCCCCTTCAGGGATACCCCTCAAAGGGGAATTAGCTCAGCTGGTAGAGCGCTGCGATCGCACCGCAGAGGTCAGGGGTTCGAGTCCCCTATTCTCCATCAGTTCTCTGCCGCTACCCGATCAAGTCATCCCCGACAGGATTTACTGAAGCGAGTGTCAATCCCAGATCTGCCATTCCATTCAACACCGCGTTGAGATTGGCCGCGCACGATCTCAACGCGACTTCCTCAGCCGAGGGCCAGAAATCAGGCGTCTGGACCGTAACCTCCCCTCAGGACATGCCCGTGACGCGAAGGATGGAGTGGACCCCCGAGGCGGAAGCCAGGCTCAAGGAAGTGCCCTTCTTTGTGCGCCCCGCCGTGCGGCGCCGGATCGAAAGCCTGGCGCTTGAGGCCTCCCTGACCAGCATCGACCTCGACTTCTACTGCGCCGCCAAGGCTCGCTTCGGCGAAACATGAAGGTCTGCTGAGCGCTTGAGCGAGCAGGTCCTGATCGACTCCGGCCCAGCCAGGGAGGGCACTTTCGCCTGGATGAAGCCCCTTTGGCCGGCCGTAAGGTAAAAGAGAGGGCAACACAGGATGCCCCCTCCATGTCGCAGTCCAAACGCGAGCAGGTGGTGAGCCACCTGCGCTACATCCGCCAGGAACTCCGGGAGATGCACCAGGGGGTCATGGAAGACGGCCTGCTGCCGGAAGCCGGTGAGGTGCGCGGGGTGATGGCCCAGATGGAGGCGCTGCTGGAGCTGCTGGAAGGGAAGGGGTCGCGCAAGAACAAAGACAGCGAAAGCTGAGCTCTGGTCCAGGACTGGCGGGGCGGCCTGAAAGGGTGTAGACCTGCGGCGGCAGGTGGCCGAGCCGGGTGATGGGGATCTCCAGCCAATTCACCTGCCCGTTCTTCCCCCGCTTGACTCCTCGGTGATCCGCCTGCAGCAGACCCGGTTGCATCGTCAGGTGGCTCTGGTGGGGGAGCGCCTGCGCCACTGGGCGGAGAATCCCTGGCGACGGCTCTCGCTGGTGCGGATCACCGGATTTGGGGCCTTCTTCTTCGGAGGAGCGGTGGGGATGCTCACCGGAGCCCTCTC
>NZ_JAGQBY010000113.1:0-10116 GCF_024345875.1 Synechococcus sp. EJ6-Ellesmere | reverse complement strand
TCCACCGAGAAGTGCTCGTCGCTGAGCAGAGGCTTGACCTCCGGGGCGCCCATCAGCTTCTCCAGGAAGCGGCCCATGACGTCGTCATTGAGGAGCCGCTCCCGGTTTTTGGTGAATGTGGTGGGATCCAGATCGGATCGTCCGGGCTCAGACCCACAAACCAACGGAACAGCAGGTTGTAGTGCAGCTGCTCCAGCAAAAGCCGCTCGGAGCGGATGCCGTAGAACGCCTGCAGCAACGAGGCCAGCAGTATCTGTAACGGGTATGCAGCCCTCATTAGCCTGGACCCAGCTGCGATCCCCCCATGCCAGCCCCACGGCGGCCCGTCGCCTATATCCGCGTCTCCACTGAGGATCGTGACCAGTTCAGCTCCCTCGAGCGCCAGAAGGCCGCTGCCCTGCGCTGTGGGGTCGCCGAGGCCGATCTGCTGGTGGAGCAGGAGAGCGGCCGCAATGCCGAGCGGCCTCAGTGGCTGTTTCTGCAGGACCGCATCCGTGCCGGCGAGGTGGAGACCGTCTGGGCCGATCGCAACGATCGTCTGGCTCGGGACCTGGTGGAGGCTCGCCTGTTCTTTGCCCTCTGCACCCGTCATGGCACGGCCTGGCGGTTCTGGTCCGAACCCTGGCTGGATTCCGATGCTGCCGGCGCTGAGGAAATCCGTGATCGTGCCGCTTATGACGCTGAGGCCGAGAGCCGCCGTATCAGCTCACGTGTCCGTCGCAGTTATGCCCACCGCGCCGCCAACGGCATCCCGCGCAGCGCTCGGCCTCCGTTTGGGTTGCGGCTGGAGGGGCGGGGCGATCAACGCCGCTATGTCCTTGATGATCGTCCCCTGGCCGGGGATCTCACCGTCGCCGAGGCGGCCCGGCTGCTGGTGGATCTGTACCTGCAGGCCGGCACGATCTGGACCGCCATCAAGGTCTGGAGGGAACGGCTAAATGCGCTGGAGCCGGTTCACGAGGCGGATGTTCTGGAGCGCTGCCGCCGTTTCACACTTGAGCACAACCGCTCCTGGCTGGAGCTTTGCGCAGCCGAACTGGCCGGCCACACCACCAAGTGCCGCAGTCGTCGGATCGAACCTGAGGACGGCCGAGGGAAAGCCTCCTACCGGCGCCTTCATCCCTCCGAATGGGACCTCACCCGTGACACCCATCCGGCGCTGATCGAACCAGGCAAGGCCCGACGGGTGCTGATGCAACTGGAGGAGAACCGCAACCGCGGGCGAGCTACCGCACGGGGGAAGGAACGACGGGCGAGCATCCATCATCTGCCGAGCTTCACATCGATCAGCTACTGCTCTGCCTGCGGATGTCGACTGGTGCTTGACACCGTCCGCCAGCGCAAAACACCAGGCCTGCCTCCCTACCGGCACCTTCGCTGCAAAGACAACTCGGCGATTCGCCGCCTCTGCGATCAGCCCGGGATCAACGAGCGCAACCTCGTCTATGGGCTGATGCCCCACCTGGTGCTGGAAGCAGAGCGGGTGTCGAACCTGATGCTCCCCGGCCATGAGGGCAAGGGGATTGCCGATCAGGACGGTGACACCGCCCTGCAGGAGCAGTTGGAGCGCACGAGGGCCCTGGCTCGTGAAACAGGTCTGCCGGAGATGCGTCAGGCCGTGATTCGCCTGGAGAGTCAGTTGGCTGTGGCACAGGCGGCTCGAGACGACGAGTCCCGTGCGCAGGAAGGCCGTCATCAGGTGGCCCAACAGCTGGCCAGGTTGCTCCCATCGATCGGGCCTGACCTCTACACCAGTGCCGCGGTACGCAGGCAGGTGATGGCTGCGATCGAGCGGATCGAGGTCCGGGGTGGGCAGATCGTGAACGTCACCCTGGCTGGGGGGTGAAGGTGCCGAGTCAGGGGATCCATCAAGATCCTCGGCTTGCTTCAGTCGCAGCAGGCGCGAGCATCCGTTTCCCACGCTTGATCCAAAGCAGCTATGGGACCAAGGACGGAGTACTGGGCCGCCCTGGCTGTCCTGGGCCTGAACACCATGCCCAGAAGCCGGCGGGATCTGGCCCGGCTGGTGGCGCGCTGCCACCCCGCCTCCCAGCCCTGGAGCGCAGAGCAGACGGCGGCGTACCGCCAGCTGTGGGAAGAGCTTGAGATGAGCGGCGATAGCGACGCAACCCTGGCGGCCTGAAGCACGCCAATGCCACTGAGCGAGTTGGGGCAAGAGGGTGACAATCGAGCCAACAGCCGTTAGTACGGGCGTACGCCTGTGAGCCACCATGGTGCCGGTCCCGATTTCCAGCCTTGTGCCCTCCCGTTCCGACTCCCTGGAGGACTGGCCATACCTCGATCAGGAGGTGCTGGTCTCCAGCCGCAGCCGCAAGGTTTGCCTCACCTGCCATTGGTTTCGCCACCATGCCGGGATGAACTGCATCCCGGTGCTCACCTGCCAGCTGCACCAAGGTCTGCTGGCCCATGGGGAGCACCTCACCCGCCGCTGCCAAGGCTGGACTGACGACATGGCGAGGCAGCGGGGCTGGGCGCCGGAGGTGGCATGAGCACCCGACGAACGGTGGTGGGCGTGATGGGTGCGGGGGAGGGGGCCTCAGCGGAGGCCATGCATTTGGCCGAGGAGCTGGGGGAGTGCATCAGCACCAGGGGTTGGGTCCTGCTCACTGGTGGCCGCCCAGCGGGGGTGATGGCTGCGGCCAGCCGCGGCGCAGCTCGGGTGGAGGGGCACCTGGTGGTTGGGGTGCTGCCCGGTGAAGGGAAGGGTGACGACAGGCAAAACACGGCGGAGCTGGATCTGGCCCTGTTCACCGGCATGGGCAAGGCCCGCAACGTGATCAACGTGCTCAGCGCCGATGTGGTGGTGGTCTGCGGGGGCGGCGGCCCCGGCACAGCCTCGGAAGCCGCCCACACCCTCAACGGCGGCAGGCCGCTGATCCTGCTGGCGGTGCCGGAGCTGTGGCGGGAGTTCTTCTGCTCGCTCGGCGAGGGGGTGGATAGCGCGAGCGAGGTGCAGGAGTGCTGCCGTTTGATCGAGGCCCGACTCGCACAGGCATGAGCCGGCGATCACCTCGTGTCCCCCCGAGCCCACCAGGAGGGTTGGTTGAGCGACGGCCGCCAGGTGCTGCGCATTCGCTCGACCCGCTGGGATCGCCACATCCAGCGGCTGGAGGTCACAACCGGTGAACTGCTGCCTGGGGCTCAGAGCGCGGGTCAACAGCTGGCGACTTTCGCCATGCCGGTGTTCGGCTCCAGCGGGCCGACAAGGCGAAGACCCCGCTCGCCGTGGGCTGGAACATGGTCAGGAACCGGTTGCACGCCACCCGCAAAGATCAAACCCAGCCATGGCTGCTGTGGTCACCGGCCTGCGAAGGCTTTGAGGCCACCGTCCCCAGCCTGCCCCGCCACCCCAGAGATCCGGAGACCGTGGCCGATGGGTGCTGTGACCATGCGGCGGATGCTGTTCGGTATACGGTCACCTGGTATCAGGCCAGGCCGCATTGAGGGGCGACGAACTTCAGGGTCTACTGATGGGTGCCACTGCTACACCTTCCCCCCAGAGGGCAACTATAATCGTATCCAGAAAAGCCCGAATAGATCATAACTCCGGCAACCACCACGGAACGCTCGGTGAGAAATGCAAGATACAATTCACGACAAGTCATTGCATAGAATTTTGGAAGCCCGACAAGGAAACTCTGATCAAGTTCTCAGATCATAGAACCAGGCATGAAGGCTTCCGAGCCAGAGAGAAACTGATCCAGTGCCAAAATTCCCAGCTCATTCCCTGCAGCCGTCTCCCCAAAGGCGTCCAGATAGCTGATCCCGAATAGTCGTGCTGGTTCCCCGCCATAAGCATTGAGTTCAACTGGCGTATCGATGGCATCGGTGAAGCTATTGGCGCTGCGGATCTTGTTGGACAGGACAACAATATCTTCACCTTGTGCAGCAAGGGAAACCTCAACGGCGAGCTCTGCAAGACTGATGTTGCCTTGGTCGAGTTGATCGACCCAGTAGTTCTTCCCAATAATGCTATCGACTTCGGCATTGCGGCTGAAACAGAATTGATAGACCTGATCTACCAGCTGCTGGTTAGTGAGCCCGGCATACAGCCTAGTGGCCTCGGAGGAATTGCCAAATTGGTTGATAATCTGCTCATAGATGCCAGCCTCACCGCCTGTGAGGCCGTCCCCTAGTCGTGGTGCGTAACTGACATTATTTCTGCCAAGGGCATCGTTCCAGAATCCGAGCCCCCCTGGATCAGCCGGGCGGCCGTAATAGGCAACGTAGATGAGCTGTGCGAATCCTTCGCTTAGTATCAGGCCTGCATTGTTATCAAGGATGAAGTCTAATGGAGCAGAGGGAGGAGAGACTTTGCCGGACTGGTTTTCCTGGCGTGCGATGACGGAGCGTGCCCCGCTGCCGGTGAGGCGGAAGCTGGTACCTACGCCATCGATCCAGCTAGTGCCACCATCCGCGCTGTACTGCCAGGAAGCACCAGTCGCAAGACCAGCAACCAGCACCGCTCCATTAGCGGTGATCCCGTCAAAGGGGCTGAGCCCGGTGTCCGCAGCCAGCTCCAACGTAGGAGCCAGTGGCGCATCGGGATCAATGATGCTTACTGAGGCTTGAACTTCTTCCTGGAAGCCCTTGCCGTCGATGTAGGAAACCAGAACGCGGACCTGCTTACCTTGCTCAGCGGCGGTAACGGCATAGGTGCTGGCATTGGAGCCGATGGGAGACCAGGTGGTGCCATCGCTGGAGCTCTGCCACTGATAGGAGTAGCCGGCTGGTGGAGCACCATCGGGATCAGGGGTGACCTCAGTGGCAGTGAGGATTTCACCGACAAGGGCTGTGCCTATTATGGAGAAGCCGGCATCACCGTCATCGACGATATTGGGTTGAACCGTACCGCCTGGAACCAGAACCGACTCATTAAAGCCGTCACCATCGCTGTATGAGACAGTCAGGCGAACCTGCCTGTCTGCTTCATTTGTTGTCAACAGCAGGCTGGAACTGTTGCTGCCAATGCCAGTCCAAATCGTGCCGTTGCTGGAGGACTCCCAGAGGTAGGAGAAAGTGCCATCACCATCAGGATCGGGCGAAGTGGCGACTGCAAGTAGTCCTTGACCGACTTGATATGTGCCATTGATCGTGAACGATGCAGGACCTTCATTGGTTTGACCTGTATTCTGGACATTGACCAGAATCGAGGATTGGTCGTCCTCGCCGGGGTTATTATTATTAGGAGTAGAGTCAGGATCGCCTTCATCAACAGCAGTAACTTCAGCAGTGTTAGTGATTGATGGTCCAGAAACTACTGTCGCAGTAATGCTCAAGCTGACGCTCTGATTGGGCGGCATATTCCCGACGGACCAGATCCCTGTGTTGCTATCATAACTCCCCAGCTCTGCTAAAGAAGAAGCGTAGCTTACACCTGTTGGCAAGATGTCTTCCACCTTGATAGCAGTCGCTGTGCCAGGGCCTTGATTTGCGAGAGTGAGAGTAAAGGTGATTTGATCTCCTATTTCCGGATTGGAATTATCAACGACTTGAGTCAACTCTAGATCTGCATCAGGAGAGGTTATTGAATTGACAGTCTTGCTGCTGACCAAGGAATTGTTGAGAAGATTGTATTCTGGTTCATCCCCAGTGACGACAACCGTACTGAGGAGATCGCCTGATATAAAGGTGCTAAGCGTAAGATTTACGGTTGCACTCTGCCCGCTATTAAGTGTTCCTAGGTTAGCCGTAACAACACCATTTGAGACATCAACTGGATTTGTACTGCCACGTATAGAGCTTGTACTGATAAAGGTCCCAGGAGTGGCGGAACTCAGACCCGTATCAAACGCTTCCGATAGTATATTGCCTGGATCGCCAAGGAAGACTTGATTAACCGAACCTCCGTCGCCAACAATGATCTCAAGAGAATAGCTACCCTGTTCATAATCGAGAAAACTACTGTCATAAACCAAAGGATTATAGCTAAAGTTATCATATCCACTTACCCCGACGTAATAAGTACTAGCGATAGAAGCCGTAAAGTCAATGTATGAATCAAATGAAATATCATCTTCGTCGGGTGCAGCATTGTCATCACTAAAGGCTATTTCATCGCCGGCAGAATTAAAGAGGCGTAAGACTGAATCCAAAGATGACCCAACACTTTGAGCATCAATATCAAGGGTTACTCGCTCGCCTGCATTCAGTTGAAACTCATAAATATCAACTAAGTTGCTCTGTAGGTCAAAACCACTAGCCGAGGCATCGACGACACTCACTCCTGATGGTAAGTTTTCAGTGAGAAACACATTATTTGCGATACTAGGACCATTGTTAGTTACAGTTAGAGTGTAAGTGTACTGTTGTCCTAGATCGACTGCTCCTGTAGGGCCACTTCTAATTACTGAAAGGTCAGAACCAACGGGAACAGTCGGCGTAAGAGATAGGTTATAATTAGAGTCCCCTTCATACTGCAGCACCCGAACAAAGTAAGTACCTGCTGCTAAGGCACTGTACTCGATAATTTCAACATCAGTACCCGATAACTCAGAGCTACTGAAAATTTCATCAAAATCAATTACCCCATCATTGTTTGTATCCTGAGCCAGTTCTAAGTCAGCATCTGCTGATAAACCATCAAGTTCTATTCTCAATCCACTTACGCTCTCAAGGGTGAAACGATAGAAATCGTCGGGATCGACATTGCCAACAAAATCACTGAAATTTGATGCTGTATTGAGAGAACCAAAATCGAAAGCAGCGCTGGGAGTATTTCCTGCTATATCTAATGGAATAACTGATGGAGTCGCTGATACGTTGAGATTATATTGAGTTCCTCCACTATTGCGTGATAGCCAAATATAGTATTCTCCAGGTGTTAATCCAGTAACACTAATATTCTCTGCTCCGCTACTTTCTGCATCAGATAGAGCTAGAGCTTCATCAAATTTGATGACTCCATCATTATTATCATCACGCCCCAGAATTAAAAATATATCCCCGAACTCTAAAACATCAACATTAATATTGATATCAGTAATGGTAGAAAGATTAAAACCATAGTAATCATCAGGATCAACTTGCCCGATAAAATCAGAACGCTGTAAGTTACCATTTAAAGTACCAAGATCGGCAGCCTGGAGAGTGGTATTACCAGCATTATCAGGAGGTACTGGTAAAGGAAGAATTGTTAAAGTAAGGTTATAATCTGTATCCTCCTCCTGTTGAAATACTCGAATGTAATAAACTTCCTCAGGTAAATCTGTTAGATTAAGAGACTCTGCACTATTGCCTGTTTCCTGAGAACTAAATATTACTTCATCATCTTGACGAATTCCATCTTCGTTATAGTCACGAATTAGCTCTACGTCAACATTGCTAGAGAGTCCATCGAGCAAAAGAGAAAAATCTCTTACAGTTACGAAGTATTCTCCTTCGATTTCTGCTTCATTAACGGGATTGCCCAAAACAAATCGGTAATATTGCTCTAAATTATTAGAATCAATAACTCCAGTCAAGTTTTGAGTCGCTTCAAAAGCACCTAAATCGATTGCCTCTAGTAAAGGAGTTGAGCTACTAATAGCAAAAGTATTACTGGAAAAGTTTTGAGCAGAAGGGATATTTAACGGCGAAGGTAAAGAATTTCTTTGAACTAGATCAGCTACTTCTACATGAATATGTCCCCAATGTGATCCGGAGTACTGCGCTCCATTGTCCCAAGTACGAGGGTCGTTAAAGAGTATAGCTCCTACTCCTTGCCCTCCAAAGGCATCAATTATATTTTCAGCATTTTGAAGACTATAACCTACAGCGGTATTATCTACCAGAAGATTAGATATTTGCGGAAGAATAGTCCTAGCATTAGCAACTAAACTATTTGTGGTAAGTCCCCGTGCGAGATCGGCAGCATTAGTGGCATCTCCAGCTTGATAAGTACCATTATTATTGATAATAATCGGGTCTTTTATAGTTAAGGTTTGTGCAGTAGCTACGTACCATGTACCATCAATTTCTCTTTCTTGGAAAAATAAATGACGATGATCAATAGTGTATCCTCCTTTTCTGTTCCTATAAATTTCTTGTCCTGGAGATTCTATATCAATTCCTCTTCCTCCATCATGGCTACTACTAGGAAAACCAGAACCATTTTGCTGAGCTACACCTGATGAATCTAAATTACCACCAAAAGCATTGGTTCCCCCTTGAATGACCGCACCAGACCAACTAATTCCAAAAAATCTTCTGAATTCATTAGAAGCTGGAGGAAAATCAAAATTAGTGATACCTCTTAAATCTCTCCATTCAGGAGCATTACTAGCGTTGATATAACTTTTGAGCGCCTTACTTTGAGCAGGAATTCGCCCTCTATTGCTCAGAAGACGCTGATCTACAGCAATGTTAAAAAGTTGGGTTGCCCATCTAGTTGCACTTCCTGTTGCACCATCAACTTCTAAAGGGTTTCCGCTATTGTCAGGAAAGCTAAAATAGGCTAATCGCTGTTGTTGACGATAAACATCCAGCTTTTTAGTGCCAAATGTAACTGCTTCATTATAGCCATCTTGAATATTAAATTTTATGGGAATTTCAACATTACCGTTAGTAACTACTAAAGTACTCTCTCCAATCCCATTATCAGTTCTGGCTTGATTTAATTGGCGAATTACTCCATTTACTGTAGGGACGAAATAAAATTTACCTTTTTGAAGTTCAGTTTGCCTGTTATCAATTTCTGCAATTTTGCCTCGGTTATTAGTATTACTTTGCAGTCCAAATCCATTAGGAGGCAAGCCTGCCTGTTGGAGTGAAATTCCACGCTTTGTTAATTCGTTAACAATATCAACTTCAATGATATCTCCTAATAAACCACTAATATTAATTTCTAGAGGAACAGTCTCTACATCAAAATTCCAAGCAGTTCCCTCAAGTGGAGCAGTAACCTTTACTGTTAATTCATTTGAATTGTTCTTGGCAACGATTCTTTCTCCGCTTCCCCCTCCACTCTGAAGTCCGACATCACCCGCAATACGTTTGCCTTCGTATTGAATTTGAAATTCATCTTCAATTGTAAAGTTTTCCCACCTAAACTTAACCAAATTAAGTCCTTGTGATTCTAGAGCAATTGTTTGAGTGGTTCCACCTTGACCACCATCTCCTGAAATTACTGCCTGCTCAATCTGAACTTCTTGACCCTCTATGTATATCGTAGTGAAATCGTTCTCTTGCATTAAAGCTTGCAGTTTCGATTCAGGCAAAGATATCCCTTGCAACAATCCGGCAAAAATCTGCCCTTCATCACCTGGAGTGTCTGAGTCATTGAGCAGGCTATCTAAAGAGTGACCAAACTCTTCTAGAACTATGCTCGTTGTCAATGATAGTTTATTTTCTCTAAGAAGGTCCTCAGAAAGATATATCGTGTTTCTCGCACTTGCGTACCCCCCATATGCACCATTGAGAATGGCAGATGGAAGAATCTCAATTGGGGGCAATGTCACATCACCTTTCGCCCAATCCAGTGCCAGGCTAAGGGCGGCTTCAGGCGGAAAACTCTCCCCAAATGCGAGCCGCATGTTGTCTATAAACTCTGGGCTGGCGGCGAACGAACAAAGAGATTGACGCAGTTCTATCAGGACTAGATTAAGTACTTGATCGAAAGCATATGTGCCACCTGCAAGCATAATATCTTTGTCAGAGTCGAAATACAACATAGCTAAATAAGCGGTAAATATGAGGTAAATATGAGGTAAATATGAGGTAAATATGAGGTAAATATGAGGTAAATATGAATTTACCCATGATGGCTTGTAAGTACAAATATTGTTGTCACTCGTAATGGTCTTGGTTGCAATGGGGTCCTCCAGCAGCAGGGCTGATTCAATGTCTCAGCAAGAGTTGGGTGCCGGTTGCCCAGTCCATCGCCAGGAGCGTCGTTATGTCGTGCATCACTGCCTGAAGACCGGTCCGGATCGACTGAAACCCTGCCAGCCGCAGCAGGTTCAATGCTGCTGTCCTCAGTGTCGCCATTGGTTTGCGTCCCCTGTGTTGGTGTAAATCCCTGGGGACCTCAACCCCGGCGTAGCCGGGGTTGAGCGCGCACCTCAGACGTTCCGCTCAGCGGCCAGCGTTGCAAGGGGTGGGCAGGCCCGTGACCCT
>NZ_JAGQBY010000112.1:0-10264 GCF_024345875.1 Synechococcus sp. EJ6-Ellesmere | reverse complement strand
CCACCGACACACCGATCGACACCCGCTGCTCCTGCAGATAAATGATCAGCGGCCGGAACAAATCCACCAGGATCAGGATCAAGAGGATGTCGGCGGTGATCGCGTGGAACTTGGGCGCCGAGAGCAGCGTGGGGAAGAGGATGCGCATCTGCAGGGACATCACGCAGAACAGGCCCACGCAGAGCGACACCGCGATCAGATCCTGAATCGCCTCGAGCGACTGAACGATCTGGATACGACGGAACTGCTGATACCAGCGCACCTCTCCGGGGGGAGGGGTACTCAGGCCTGGGGGAACCGGCAACGGCTCAGCCTGGGAGTGCGGCCGATCGGCGTGGATCGACTCGACGCTGGTGGGGATGGTGGAACTCACGGTGGATCGGTCTCTTCGGCTGGGGGTCAGTGGGCGAACCTTAGGCGGCACTTTTCTTATGGGTCAACCTGTGTTCGATGAGGTTTTTTGATTGGACCCATAGGCCCCGGCGCTCACTCCACTTTTCCCGTCGCCACCGCAGACCATGGGCGAGCATGGAGTGCGACTCCCGTTGCACCACCTGCCCAGTGCCCGCTCCCGCCAAGGCTCAATGCCCCTACTGCGGAGTCGGCTGTGGCCTGGAACTCAAACCACCGGCGGCGGACGCCAACAGTCCAGACCTCCCAGACGCCGCCGAGGCCATCTGGACCGTCCGCGGTGACCGGCAGCATCCCTCCTCCCTCGGTCAGGTGTGCGTCAAGGGGGCCACGGTGGCCGAGACCCTGGGCCGCAATCGCCTGAGCACACCCTTGTGGCGAGAGCAGCGCGACCAACCCTTTCAGGCGATCAGCTGGGAGCGGGCCTTCACAATCCTGGTGGAGCGGATCCAGGCTATTCAGGCAGAGCAGGGGTCTAGTGGGATCGCGATGTATGGCTCCGGCCAGTTCCTCACCGAGGACTATTACGTCGCCAACAAACTGATCAAAGGGGCCCTGGGCACCAACAACTTCGATGCCAATTCACGGCTGTGCATGAGCTCGGCGGTGTCGGGCTACAAGCTCAGTCTGGGCTCCGATGGCCCCCCCTGCTGCTACGACGACCTCGACCTGGCAGGCACGGTGGTGCTGATCGGCACCAACACCGCCGAGTGTCACCCCGTGCTCTTTCAGCGCCTGCTCAAGCGCAAACGCCGCCAGAAGGAGGCGCTGCAGCTGATCGTGGTCGATCCCCGTGCCACCGCCACCAGTGATGCGGCTGACCTGCACCTGGCCATCCGCCCGGGCACGGATCTGGTGCTGCTGCATGGCGTGGGCCACCTGCTGCTGCAGCTGGGGGCTGTGGATCCCGAGCGGGTGGCGGCCACCGCCGATGGCTTCGCTGAACTGGCGGCCCTCTGGGCCGGCTGGACACCGGAGCGGGTCTGCGCCCTCTGCGGGATCGAGGAGGAGGCGCTGCGCCGTCTGGCCGCGGCGTGGGCCGCCAGTGCCGGAGTGCTCAGCCTCTGGTCGATGGGGGTGAACCAGAGCGTGGAGGGCACGGCCACTGTGGCGGGGATCATCAACCTCCATCTGGTCAGCGGCCAGATCGGCAAACCCGGGGCCGGCCCCTTTTCCCTCACCGGGCAGCCCAATGCCATGGGCGGACGGGAAGCCGGAGGCCTGGCCGCGCTGCTGCCCGGCTACCGCTCGATCCACGAGGCCAGCCACCGCGCCGCGATCGAGCAGCACTGGGGCTTTCCCCCCGGCGCGATCTCCGAGCGCGATGGCCTCTCGGTGTGGGAGCAGATCGAGGCGATGGAGCGCGGTGAGCTGGGTCTGTGGTGGGTGGCAGCCACCAACCCGCTGGTGAGCCTGCCCTGGCTGGACCGGGTGCGCCAGGCGGTGGCCCGCTGCCCCCTGGTGGTGCTGAACGAGGCCTATGCGGGCACCGAAACCGAAGCGGTGGCCCACCTGGTGCTGCCGGCCGCCCAATGGAGCGAAAAGGAGGGGGTGATGACCAACTCGGAGCGCCGGGTCACCTTGTCGCAGGCCTTCCGCCAGCCCCCCGGCGAAGCCCGCCCCGACTGGTCCATCTTCGCGGAGGTGGGCCGGCGGCTGGGCTTTGCCAAGCAGTTCGCCTATGGCTCCTCGGCCGAGGTCTACGCCGAGTTCGCGGCGATCACCGCCGGGCGGATCTGCGACCACAGCGGTCTCAGCCACGACCTGCTGGCCGAGCACGGGCCCCAGCAATGGCCGTTCCCGGCTGGCACAGCGCCGGGGGGCGGCCAGGCGCGACTGCACACCCAGGGCGTGTATCCCACAGCCAACGGCAAGGCCCGCCTGGCGGCCCAGCAACCTCTGGGGCTGGGGGAGCCGCCAGATGCCAGCTTCCCTCTGGTGCTCACGGTGGGGCGATACCTCGGCCACTGGCACACCATGACCCGCACCATCCATGTGGAGCGGGTGCGACGGAGTCACCCGGAACCCCTGCTGGAGATCAACCCGGCCGACGCCAAGCGCTGCGACCTCGACGATGGCGGCCTGGCCCGGGTGAGCTCCCGCCGCGGCAACCTGACCGTGAAGGTGCAGATCACCGATCGGATTCGCCCGGGCACGGTGTTCCTGCCGATGCACTGGGGTGCGGCCCAGGAGCAGGCCTGTGAGGCCAACCGGCTGATGCATGCCCTGGGCTGCCCGGTCTCGAAGCAACCCGAACTCAAGGCAGCCGCCGTGCAGGTGGAGAGGGCCTAGGACGCCACCCGGGGCGGGGCTCAGCCGATCGGCAGCATCGCCTCCACCAGCTCGGGGGAGAGGCGCAGCACCAAAGGGCCACTGCCGGTGGGATGGTCGTCCACCAACCCCGACTGGCGCAAGCGGGAGAGCATCTTGGTGACCGTGACGCGCGTGTTGCCGATCAACTCGGCCAGGCGCTCATGGGTGATCCGGATCGGCAATTCGTACCAGAGGCCATTGCGCCGTCCCAGCCGCTCCACCAGTAAGGCCAGCAGCGCCCTCAGTCGCTTCTCCGTGTCCGGGTGGTGGCGGATCATCAGCAACTCCAGAGTCCAGGTGCTGAGATCGGTGAGATCACGCACCGCTTCGGTCCGCTCCACCCGCTCGATCTGAACCAGGGTGAGGGCTTCGAGGCCCACCCAGTCGCGGCGAAGGGCCAGGGCATCGCAGACATCACCCGGTTGCAGAAAGCCGATCGTGATTTCCTGGCCAGCGGAGGCCAGCAGAAACACGCGAAGGATGCCGGTAAGGACCCGCACCGGGGAGGTGGCGGCAGCATGGCCACCATCCAGCAGCAGGGTCTGGCCACCCGCCATCGATAGCTGGCCGAAGGACTGATGGACCGGAAGGGCTGTCCTCACGTGTCGTCGTGGGCGAAACGGCGGTAGAGAAAATCGAGAGCGCGGTTGCGGTAATCAAAGTATTCGGGCAGCTCCATCAGCCGGGCACGATCGCGGGGCTGCGGGAAGGGGAGGTCAAGGATTTCGCCGATCTTCGCCGCCGGTCCGTTGGTCATCATCACCACCCGGTCGGCCAGAAACAGGGCCTCATCGATGTCGTGGGTGATCATCAACACCGTGATCTTGTGCTCCGACCAGATCTTGAGCAACTCCTCCTGGAGCTCCTCCCTGGTGATCGGATCGAGGGCCCCGAAGGGTTCATCGAGCACCAGCACCTTGGGTTGCAGGGCCAGGGCCCTGGCAATCGACACCCGCTGTTTCATGCCACCGGAGAGGCTGCCCGGCTTCTTGGCGGCAGCCTCGGTAAGGCCCACCATGGCGAGGTGCTGTTCCACCAGGGCCCGTGCCTGGCCGTTGCGCTTGAGCTCGGGGAAAACGCTGTTGACCGCCAGGGCGATGTTGTCGTAGGCCGAAAGCCAGGGCAGCAGGCAGTAGTTCTGGAACACCACCATGCGATCGGGGCCGGGCTCCACGATCGGCTCCGACTCCAGCCGCACCTGGCCCGTGGTGGGCTCGCGGAAGCCGGAGACCATGTCGAGCAGGGTGGACTTGCCGCAACCGGAGTGACCGATCACGCAGATGAACTCGCCTTCACGAACCTCGAGGTGGACATCATCGAGAACGGTGTAAGGGCCGTTGGCTGTGGGGTACACCTTCGAGACCCCATCGATGACCAGAAACGGCTCGGATCCCTGGGTGGTGGCTGCGGCGGTGGAGGGGAGGGTCTGCATCGGTTGGAAGGAGAAGAAGCTCAGCGAAGCGGCGCAGCCGGCTCGAGGGTGGTGGGTCGCTCGGGCAGCGAAATCGTTTCGTAGCGGATGGCCCTGGAGGCCTCCAGATGCTTGAGGTAGGCCATCGGATCACTGGGATCCAGGGGCTGGTTCTCGAACAACGGCACGGGCAGAAGCCGGTGGCCGTTGGCGCTCGGCTCAGGCGCCAGCTCGGCGCTGGCCTGGGCGAAGAGATCGGGGCGCTGCACGCGATCGAGCACCTCACTCCAGTTCTCGGGGAACGCGGTGATGCCCCAGCGGGCCAACTGGGTGAGGATCCAGAGCCCATCGCGGGCGTTGGGGGCATTGACCTGGGCACCGTGGAACAGGTTGAAATCCGGGATCAGACCCGGAGCACCGGTGCCGCGGTCGTAGGGATCCACCAGGCCGGGCCGGATCGTGGCCAGCTCGGTGCCCACGTACTCCCGCCTGGCGAGCAGTTCGGCCACTTCGGAGCGATGGGCGGGGTCCTGGCAGTAGCGGCAGGCCTCCAGCAGCGCCTTGATCAGGGCTTGGTGGGTGCGGGGGTGGGCAGCCGCCCAGTCTTCGCGGACCCCGAGCACCTTTTCGCAGTGACCAGGCCAGAGATCGGCGTCGGTGGCGATCACCGTGCCCAGCTGCTGTTGGACAGCCCGGGTGTTCCAGGGCTCCCCGACGCAGAAGCCATCGATGGTGCCCGCCTTGAGGGTGGCCACCATCTGGGGCGGCGGAATCACGATCAGACTGACGTCGCGATCGGGATCAATGCCAGCCGAAGCCAGCCAGGCCCGCAGGATCAGGTTGTGCATCGAGGCCGGATGCACCATCGCCAGCACCGGCTTGCGCTCGGGATGGGCGCTGATCCAGGCCTTGAAATCGGCAAGGCTGCGCACGCCGGCGTCGTGAAAGCGGCGGTGGAGGGTGACGGCATTGCCGTTGCGGGAGAGGGTGAGCGCCGTGACCATGGCCAGGGGCGGCTTGCCCTGGGCGCCCAGGGTGATGGCCAGGGGCATCCCGGCCACAACCTGACCGCCGTCGATCACCCCCTGGCGCAGGTCGGCCTCCAGGGTTTTCCAGTTGGTCTCGCGCCTGAGGCTGACTTGATCCAGGCCGTGTTTGGCGAAGAATCCCTTCTCAAGGGCCACCACGAGAGGGGCGCAGTCGGTGAGGGGGATGAAGCCGAGGGTGAGGTTCACCTTCTCGAGATCATTGGCAGCGATCGCGGCCGAGGGATTCAGCCGCCGCTTGCGCGCCTCTTTCTGCTGGGTGAGAAACTGAACCACCTCGCCGCGCAGGCTGTAGTAGCCAGGGTCCTCCACCACCGTGAGGTGGGTGCGGGGACGGGCCAGGGGCACGTCGAGAATCTGACCGATGTAGGCCTCAGGGCCATTGGTCATCAGAACCACCCGGTCGGAGAGCAGCAGGGCCTCATCCACATCGTGGGTGACCATCACCGTGGTCACCTTGGCCTCCTCGCAGATGCGCATCAGCTGCTCCTGGAGATTGCCGCGGGTGAGGGCATCAAGCGCACCGAAGGGCTCATCCAGCAGCAGCAGCTTGGGACGCAGAGCCAGGGCCCGGGCGATCGCCACCCGCTGCTTCATCCCTCCCGAGATTTCGTGGGGGAATTTCTCGGCAGCAGCCGTCAGACCCACCAGCTTGATGTTGTAATCAATGATGGATTCGCGCTCCTCCTTACTGGAGCCACGCATCACATTGTCAACAGCCAGAGCGATGTTCTGGCGGACAGATTTCCAGGGCAGCAGCGAGTAGTTCTGGAACACCACCATTCGGTCGGGCCCAGGTTCGGTGACCTCCCGGCCCTCCATCAGGATCCCTCCTTCACTGGCGCGGGTGAGGCCAGCCAGCAGATTGAGCAGGGTCGATTTCCCGCAGCCGGAGTGCCCCACAAGGGAGAGGAACTCCCCTTCGGCCACGTTCAGAAAAATATCCTTGAGGGCCACATAGCTGCCACCATCCCTGAGAGGGAAGGTCTGGGTGACGTTGTCAACGGTGAATAGAGCTGGCATGGTCAGTGTCCTCCACTCACCTTCGAGCCCACGAAGGCCACCAAGCGATCGAGGGCAAGGCCAACGATGCCCACATAAACGATCGCCAGGATGATCTGACTGGCACTGGTATCGCCACCAGCGTTGTAGGCGTCCCAGATGAAATAGCCGATGCCACCGTCAGCTTTGAGCATTTCCGCTGCCACGATCGCCAGCCAGGCCAGACCCACGGCGATGCGCAGGCCGGTGAACACATAGGGAACCGTGGCTGGAATCACGATCTCGCGGATGTAGGAGCGTTTGCGCAGCCGCAACACCCTGGCCACGTTGGTGTAATCCTGGGGAATCTGGCGAATGCCCACGGCCGTGTTGATGATCACCGGCCAGATCGAGGTGATGAAAATCACGAAAACGGCCGAGGTGTTGGCGTCCTGGAACACCATCAGGGCGATGGGGAACCAAGCCAGAGGTGGCACTGTGCGCAGCACCTGAATCACTGGATCAAAGCCCTTACCGATGAAGCGGTTGAGGCCAAGAAGGCCACCGATGGCGATGCCGACAACGCCCGAGAGGCTGTAGCCGATCGCCACCCGCTGCAGCGAGATCAGGATTTGCCAGCCCAGGCCCTTGCTGGTCCCCCCGTTGTCATAAAAGGGATCGCTGATGTAGGGATCCCAGGTGTCCACCACCACCTGAATGGGTCCAGGCAGCCGGGCAGCACCAAGGATGGCCGAGAGCAACTGCCAGCTGATCAGGAAGGCCCCGATGCAGATCACATAGGGGACCATTCCTTTGAGAATGGCGGAACTGAACGGGCGGGGGCGCCGCCGCTCGAGGGGAGCAGTGAGGGTCATGGGTAGGCGTTGGTGAGTCGGGCTGGTTCCCGATCAGGTCAGGCCAGAGCCTTGAATTTGAGCGAATCGAGGTAGGCCTTGGGGTTCTCGGGGTCGAAGACCACACCGTCAAAGAAGGTTTCCTTACCCCGGGAATCAGAGGCGGGGATGGCTTTCTCCTGGCCGATGGCGATGGCGGCTTCCTTCCAGAGGTCGGAGCGGTTGACCTTGTCGATCAGGCCCTTGGTATCGGTGGTCTGGGGGAGATAGCCCCAGCGGATGTCTTCGGTGAGGAACCAGAGGTCGTGACTCTTGTAGGGGAAGGAGTAGGAATCGGTCTCCTTCCAGAAGTGCATCCTCAGAGGTGAATCGGTGACGCTGCGGCCATCACCGAAATCGAAAGTGCCAGCCAAACGAGGCTTGATGTCTTCAACATTGCACTTGAAGTATTTGTCTTTCGAGGTGATCTCGCAGAGTTCATCGAGATTGGCAGGATCCTGGCACCACATCTGGGCCTCCTGGACCGCCATCAGCATGGCCTTGGCTGACTTGGGATTCTTGTCGACCCAATCGGCGCGCATCGAGAAGGCCTTCTCGGGGTGGTCCTTCCAGAGTTCACCGGTGATCGCACCGGTGTAGCCGATCTTCTTATTGACAGTGCGCTGGTTCCAGGGTTCACCCACGCAGAAGGTGTCCATGGTGCCGGTCTGGAGGTTGGCCACCATCTGGGCCGGGGGCACCACCACCAGATCCGCTTCCGAAACCGGGTCAACACCGTTGGCGGAAAGCCAGTAGCGCATCCAGAGATCGTGGGTACCGCCGGGGAAGGTCATGGCGGCCTTGAGCAACTTGCCGTCAGCCTTCTTGCGATCGGCAATCTCCTTGATCTTGGGACTTTGTAGCGTGACCTTTTCCTTCAGGAATTCATTGGAGAGGGAGAGGCCCTGGCCATTTACATTAAGCCGCGCCAGGATATACATGGGCAGCGGCTTGCTCGTCTTGGTGATGGTCCCCGCCGTGAGCAGATACGGCATCGGCGTGAGGATGTGAGCCCCATCAATGCCACCGCGATCAGCACCCAGCTCGAGGTTGTCGCGGGTGGCGGCCCAGGAGGTCTGCTTCAGCACCTTCACATCGGGCATGCCGTGCTTGGCGAAGAACCCCTTCTCCTTGGCAATGATCAGGGGGGACGCATCGGTGAGGGCGATGAAGCCGAGCGTCGCTCCTTTGACTTCGGTGTCAGCGGAGCCGGCAGCTGCTGGAGCCGAACTGGTCTCGCTCTTCTTGCCACCGCACGCACTCAACCAGACAGCACCGGCTGCCGTGCCGGCTGCGGTGATCAGAAACCTACGGCGCGAAAGATTGGACATGGAGCCTGAACGGAAGGTGAAGGAGTCGGGCTGCGAGCAATCGCAATCCGGACGGGCTCCGCAATCAAGCGCACCGAACCGGCGATGGTGCTGGCGCTCAGGCTGACCAACACACTTACATCACCACAATCCGCAACACATCAGCGTAGTGATTGCTACCAGGAAAGCCCCTGGCGAGCATTCACGGACATCCCAGGCCCAGGCCGAACTCCATCAGGGCCCTGGGCAGATTGCGGTGTTCATGCCCGGGATGGCTGAGCTTGACCAGGGCAAAGCGCTGCAGCTCATCGAGGCTCTGCCACTGGGCCAACTCCACGCCGGATCCGAGCTGCTCGCAGGCCGCCCGCAAGCGTTCGGGAACAGCCTCAAGCTGCTGCCAGTCGGCGGCGATGGCCGGATCGATGGCCCTCGCCGGACCATCAGCCAGCTCTGCGGTGCGCCGCTGCAGCCACTGGCGCAGGTCAACGATGGCAGCAGGCGCGTCGGACCAGACCAGCAGGCGCGCCCGCTCATCGGA
Source organism: Synechococcus sp. EJ6-Ellesmere (assembly GCF_024345875.1). Classification (NCBI taxonomy): domain Bacteria; kingdom Bacillati; phylum Cyanobacteriota; class Cyanophyceae; order Synechococcales; family Synechococcaceae; genus Synechococcus; species Synechococcus sp. EJ6-Ellesmere. The sequence continues at coordinate 1,361 of NZ_JAGQBY010000112.1, read as the reverse complement.
GTCCAGGCTATGCCAGTGGCTCAGCTTGAGCTTGACACCGGCCAGATCGAGCTTGCGGCGCACGGCCATCGGCAGGCAACGCAGATCCTCGACGAAATCCGCCTCGAAGGCGAAGCAGCGCTCGTGCAGGCTCACGCCGACAGCTCCTGACGCAACCGTTCGCCGCTGCGGGCCGCCAGCAGGGCTCTGGCCTGCTCCATTCCCGCTTCGAGGCTCTCGCAGCGGTCGGCCTGCCACCAATACACCGCCAGGTTCCAGAGCAGGGCATCAGCCAGGGGGCCCACCCCCACCAGGGCTGCCAGGGCCTGATCGCGCCAGATCTCCAGGTTCTGCCAGGCCACCTCCTGGGCGGTGATGCCGTGGTCGCGGGGATGCAGCAGGATCCGGCTCATGGCCCCGTGGCGGAGCCGGGCGGTGATGCCGGCCCTGGTGGTGGGCAGGTCGGTGGAACCCTCCAGCCCCTTGACGGTGTACACATCGGTTTCGTCGGCATGGCCCAGGGCCTCCCAGGCACGGGTTTCCGTGGGGGGATGCACAAAGCCGCTCACCAGCAGGTGCTCCCCCTGGTGGGGTGTCCAGAGCAACTCCAGGCTGGCCACCGGCGGCCGTTTGCCGATGGCGTCGCGCACAGGGAGGAGCCGCTCAGCGCTGGGAAAGTGATCAGCCTGGTGGGTGAGGGCCAGGCCGTGGCGATCCAGCCGCTGTTGCACAGCCTCCAGGCTCAGGCCGCGCCATTCGATCCCCAGGGCCGCGAACAACTCAGCCAGGGTGACGCCGTACTTCACCGGCATGGGATCGCCGCCATGCAGCACCACCGGCTGATCCGCCGACGCCAGCACCAGGGCGAGCAGGGGCAGCACCGGTGCCGTGCGGTTGCGGCCGTCGTAGGGGACACCGAAGCAGAGGGGCTTGCGCCCCGGGGTACGCAGGCTGGGGCCCAGCAGCCGGTAGCTCTCGAGCATGCCGGTGAGCTCGATCGGTGATGGCCGGCGAATGCGGTGGGCGATCAGAAAGGCCCCCAGCTGGGCATCGCTCACCTGACCCAGCAGCATCAGGTCCATGGCCTCACAGGCCTCAGCGCGGGTCAGGCCTGTGCTGGTGTGCTCTCCGCTGCCCACTTTGGCCAGCAGCTCCCGGAAACGCACCGCCTCGGGAGGCATTGGCGGCCGCCTTGGCAACTCCCCACGGATCCCCTCTGGAGCCATGTTTGGTAAAGCTTGCAACAAGAACTGGATCCACGTACTGGGACGCTAAAGGGTCAGGTCTCAGCATTCGGGACCGACCGTGAGCGCAGCTCAACCATCCGCCGCGGGGGCAGCGTCCCAGGCCGCCACCGGCGTGAAGCTGAACAAGGTGGAGAA
>NZ_JAGQBY010000111.1:0-10390 GCF_024345875.1 Synechococcus sp. EJ6-Ellesmere | reverse complement strand
GGCCGTCACCATGATTTCCCTGGCCTTCGGTCTGGGGCTGCGAATTCTGCTGACGGTGGAGCTGGTGCCCTGGCTGGCAGCCCTGCTCTTCGGCGGGTTCGGCCTGAAGCTGCTGATCGATGCCCAGGAGATCGGTGCGCAGGCAGCCGAGCAGGAGGCCCAGGAGGCCGAGGATCTGGTGAATGCCGCCGAAGCCAACCAGGACCAGAGCCGGGCCGGGGGCTGGCTGGTGGTGCGGGAAGCCTTCCTGCTGGTGTTCATGGCCGAACTGGGGGATCGCACCCAGTTCGCCACTATTTTTCTGGCCACCGCGCCGCGGTTCACCTTCAGCGCCCTGCTGGCCGGCACCCTGGCGGGTCATGCCCTGGTCACGGGTCTGGCGGTGGGGGCGGGCAAGTGGATCGGTCAGCTTCTCTCCGAGCGCCTCCTCTACCGGCTCAGTGGGGGTCTGTTCCTGGCCTTCGCCGTGGTGGCCCTGCGGCAGGCCCTGGGCTGAGGGATGAGGGAGTACTGCAGGGTTGTTGCTCAGCTCTGGCGGCCGCTGTAGTGGGCGCAGCGCTCACAGGGGCCGTCAGGCAGCACGGCGCAGCGCAACAGCGGCGAACGGGCATTGAAGCGGCAGCTGGGGTCGCCGATCACCCAGCCTCCTCTCCACCAGCGCGCTTCGCTGGGCTGCCGCTCCGCTTTCACCTGCAGGGCCACGGTGACCAGTTCGTAGCGGCCATTGCGCAGCTGGTAGCGGTGGTGCCGCTGCAGCACCAGGAAACTGCGGCTGCCATGGAGAAACCAACGGCCAGGCTGGGGAATCTCATCCAGCTCCTCGAGCTCGAGCTGGTCCAGCAGGTGGCCACTGCCGGCCTGACGAAGTTCGATGCGCAAGGGTTTCAGGGGTTCACCTCACCGGCCTCGCCGCTCACGCGTCTGGAGAACCCCCAGAGGAACAGGACCGCCACCAGCAGCAGCAGGGTCCACTCGGGCGGCACCAGCTGGGGCAGCCCGAGGCGGAGCAGCAGGCGCAGGCCCACCAGTCCAACAGCCAGGTAACCGGCCCGCTCCAGGTTGGGGTAGATCCACAGCCAGCGGATGAACAGCTCGGCGGTGAGGCGCAGGGCGATCACCCCGATCACCCCACCGGTCATCACCAGCCAGAGGCGATCGCTCACGGCCACCGCGGCCGCCACGCTGTCGAGGGAAAAGGCGAGATCGGTGACCGCAAGGGTGAGCACCACAGCTCCCAGTCCAGACGCACTGGCATGGCCGCTGGAGCTGGCGCCCTGAAGAGCCTGCGCAGCGGAGGCGGACGCACCATCGCTGGGCCGCTCAGGTTCATCGCCGCTGGAGGCCTCCCCAGGCCGCAACAGGTTGGTACTGCTCAGCCAGAGCAGATAGGCGGCGGCAGCCAGTTGCAGGGGCCAGAAGTTCAGAACCCAGCGGGCCAGCAGGATCAGCCCCAGGCGGAAGACCAGGGCCAGGCCGAGGCCGAGGTTCAGGGCCTGACGCTGGAGTTGCGGATCCAGCAGCCGCCTTGAGATGGCCGCCAGGGCGATGGCGTTGTCGGCGGAGAGCACCGCCTCGAGAGCCACCAGCAGCGGCAGCAGCAGCAGCAGCTCCCCCCAATGATCCGCCTCTTCCAGCAGGGGAGTGAGGGAGGAGATCGACTCCGCTTCCATTGGCGTGCAGCGGGTTCGGTAGCGCCACTCTAGAAAGTCCCCTACACCGGCTTCCCCGCGATGCAGCTTCGGGCGCGACTGGCCCATGCCGACTCCGGTCAGCGGGTGGTGGAGGTGAGTGCCTGGGAGGAAGGCCGCTGCTTGGGCAGCGCCCTCGGGGAGGCCCCCAGCGCCGAGGCTGCCGAAGACCGGGCGCTGCAGCGGCTGCTGCAGCGGCTGCAGGAACAGGCCCCGCTGTCAGCGCCGATCGTTGTTCCCCAGCAGGGGGTGGGGGCAACAACGCCGCCAGCGCAGTCAGAAGTCAGACCAGCTCCATCTCCATCTCCCGGTCCAGCCCCAACACCAACGCCAACACCAGCACCAACCCCATCAGCGCCCGCGCCCGCGCCGGCCCTGGAACCCACAGGGGGCCCCGACCGCCCGGCCGTCGCGGAAGCCGAACCGTTGGCCGATCCCGACGACTGGAGCGAGGAACTGGCCGAGCTGGAGCGGCTGCTGAGGCAGCTGGGCTGGGAGCGTGAGCAGGAATCGATCTATCTGCAGAGGGCCTTCGGTCACCCAAGCCGCAGCCGCCTGATCCGCTACGCCGACCTGCTCGCCTACCACGCCGCTCTGCGCCAGCTTGGGCCTGGGGTGGATCCGGCCCAGGCCGCCCTGCCCCTGCGCCGCTCCGACCGCCTGCGCAGCTCAGATGGGCTGCTGGCGCGCCTGGGCTGGGGAGCGGCCCAGGGGCGCGCCCTCTTGGAGCGGGAATTCAATCTGGCCAGCCGCCAGCAGCTCAGCGACGACGACCTGCTGCGCTTCAACGACCTCCTGGCGCAACAGCTGGAGGCCCTTACCGCGTCCAGCCCGGAGCACGGCACTCCTTGACCAGAAGGGCCGGCCCCAGGCTGAGCTGGTTCTGGTTGGCGTAGGCCTCCTGCTCCAGGCGGATCTCGGTGGGGCTGGCCCTGGCATAGACGGGATCCTCCAGATGGCGCCGGCTGATCGGATCCAGCACGATCGAGAGCCCGAGCAGCTTGGGCCGGGCCCCCAGTCCGCCGTGGCGGCAGCTCTGGGCCACGTGAATCGCTTCGTGGTTGAGCACCCGCGCGAACTCAACGATTCCCTTCTCGATCACATCGGGGCGGATGCGCAGGGTGCGGGCTGCCGGTTCCCATTCCCCGGCGGCCCGGGCTTTGCGGGGCGGTCCGATCACCACCTGCACCCCCGCCCGTTCCAGCAAGGTCAGCAGGCTGGCGATGGCGTCACGTTCCAGCTGGTGGCTGGGTGGATTGCGGCGCAGCTCCTCGATCTGGGCGATGCTCAGGGGCGGCTCTTCCAGGCGCCGTTTGTAGAGATAGCGGATGCGTCCGTTGCCCAGGGGTTCAGCCTGTGGCAGCCAGCTCTGATCAGGCCTGTCGAGCTGGGCCAGAAGCCCAGGCAGACCGGCGCTGGTGAGCACCCGATCGCCGGGCCGCGGTGGCTCCGGACGGCTGGCGAGCACCACCTCCTGCAGCTGGATGGTGAGGTCCTGCAGGGCCAGGAGGGTGTCGCTGCGGCGCGGCTGGGGGGAGAGCAGCGCCAGGGCGGCCAGACCACCAGCGGCACTGAGGGCCAGGCCCAGCAGCAGGGAGGTGAGGCCCCCGGCCGCTGAGCGGGTCCTGGGGCCTCGGGAGCGTCGGGGTGGGCTGGATCGGCGCGAGGGGCGGCGGGCGTTGCTCATGACGGCGCCAGGCGCGCGGACCGAGGCAGACGCTGATGGCCTCGGGAGTTCGTTCATAGCGCGTGGGAGGCCCCCTGGCGGCGGGCCGCGGACGATGCCGCTGCTTGCGAAGATCGAAGCCCGTGCCCGCCTGCCCTCCGATGCCCCTCACCGCCCTGGTGCGCCAGCTCGAGCAGGTGCCCCTCACCGGGGAGGTGCTGGAGCGCAGCGGACGGCCCGAGCGGCTGCGGCTCAGCGGGGCCGGACGGGCAGCCCGTGCCCTGATCACCAGTGCCCTGGCCCGTCGCGGCGGCAGGCCCCTGGTGGTGATCGTGCCCACGCTGGAGGAGGCGGGCCGCTGGGCCGCCCTGCTGGAGCTGATGGGCTGGCCCACGGCTCAGCTCTACCCCACCAGCGAGGGCTCCCCCTACGAACCCTTCGATCCCACCAGCGAGATCACATGGGGCCAGCTGCAGGTGCTCAGTGAGCTGATCGATGGCTCGGGCCGTTCCTGGGCCGGAGCGATCGTGGCCACCGAGCGGGCTCTGCAGCCCCATCTGCCGCCACCCGCCGCCCTGGCCGCCCGTTGCCTCAGCCTGCGCAAGGGCAGCAGCGTCGATCTCGAGGAGCTGGCCGACACCCTTACCCGCCTCGGCTACGAGCGGGTGCCGACGATCGAGCAGGAGGGCAGCTGGAGCCGCCGCGGCGACATCGTCGATGTGTTCCCGGTGAGCGCCGAGCTGCCGGTGCGGCTGGAGTTCTTCGGTGAAGACCTGGAGAAGCTGCGGGAGTTCGATCCCGCCACCCAGCGCTCCCTCGATGCGATCGAGGCGGTGCGCCTCACCCCCACGGGCTACGGGCCGCTGATCGCCGATGCCCTGCGTGAGTCGATGCCGGAGGCGCTCACCGAGCTGCTGGCCTCAGAAGCTCTCGAGCAGTTGCTGGAGGGGGGCACGCCCGAGGGGATGCGGCGCCTGATGGGTCTGGCCTGGGAGCAGCCGGCTTCCCTGCTCGACTACCTGCCCGGCGCCACCCTGATCGCGGTTGATGAGCGACGCCAGGGGCTGGCCCACGGCCAGCAGTGGTTCGACCACGCCAGCGACCACCACGCCGAGGTGAGCGCTCCGTTGCCAGCTGACACCCTGCCGCCGTCGTTGCATCGGCCGGTGGCGGCAGCCCTGGCGGAGGCCGATCGCTTCGCCGGTTTCGACCTGGCCGAGCTGCACGAGAGCGACCGGCACCCCAACGCCTTCGATCTCTCCAGCCGTCCGGTGCCGGCTCATCCCAATGCCTTCGGTCGTCTGGCGGCGCTGGTGAAGGGTTATCAGCAAGAGAAGGCGCGGGTGTGGCTGGTGTCGGCCCAGCCCAGCCGCGCGGTGGCGCTGCTGGAGGAGCACGACTGCCCCGCCCGCTTCGTGCCCAACCCCCACGATTTTCCGGCGATCGAGCGTCTGATCGAGCAGGCCACGCCGGTGGCCCTGAAGCTGCGCGGCACCGCTGAGCTGGAGGGGCTGCAGCTGCCGGCCTGGCGGCTGGTGCTGCTCACCGACCGGGAGTTCTTCGGCCAGCACAGCCTGGCGGCCTCGGGCTATGTACGCCGGCGCCGCAAGGCGGCCAGCCGCACGGTGGACCCCAACAAGATGCGCCCCGGCGACTTCGTGGTGCACCGCAACCATGGCATCGGCCGTTTCCTCAGGCTGGAGAAGCTGGCGATCAGCGGCGAATCGCGCGATTACCTGGTGGTGCAGTACGCCGATGGGCTGCTGCGGGTGGCGGCCGACCAGCTGGGCAGCCTGGGGCGTTTCCGCGCCAGCACCGACAGCCCGCCGGAGCTGAACCGCATGGGCGGTGTGGCCTGGAACCGGGCCAAGGAGCGCGCCCGCAAGGCGGTGCGCAAGGTGGCGATGGACCTGGTGAAGCTCTATGCGGAGCGTCAGCAGGCGGCCGGCTTCCCCTTCCCGGCCGATGGCCCCTGGCAGGGCGAGTTGGAGGACTCCTTCCCCTACGAACCAACGCCTGATCAGGTGAAGGCGATCGCCGAGGTGAAGCGCGACATGGAGAAGCCCGAGCCGATGGACCGGCTGGTCTGCGGCGATGTGGGCTTCGGCAAAACCGAAGTGGCGATCCGGGCGGTGTTCAAGGCGGTGACCGCCGGCAAGCAATGCGCCCTGCTGGCCCCCACCACGGTGCTGGCCCAGCAGCACTGGCGCACCCTCAGCGAACGCTTCGCTCCCTATCCGCTCAAGGTGGCTCTGCTCAACCGTTTTCGCACCACCGCCGAGCGCAAGACGATCCTCGATGGGCTCAGGGATGGAACGGTGGACGTGGTGGTGGGCACCCACCAGCTGCTGAGCAAGGGCACCAGTTTCGAAAAACTGGGGTTGCTGGTGGTGGATGAGGAGCAGCGCTTCGGGGTGAACCAGAAGGAGAAGATCAAGGCGCTGCGTAAAGACGTGGATGTGCTGACCCTCTCGGCCACGCCGATCCCGCGCACGCTCTACATGAGCCTCTCGGGGGTGCGGGAGATGAGCCTGATCACCACCCCACCGCCCCTGCGCCGGCCGATCAAGACCCACCTGGCGGCGTTGGATGAGGAGGCGGTGCGCAGCGCCATCCGCCAGGAGCTCGACCGCGGCGGCCAGGTGTTCTATGTGGTGCCACGGGTGGAGGGGATCGAGGAGGTGGCGGGCCAGCTGCGCGAGATGCTCCCGGGCCTGAAGCTGCTGGTGGCCCACGGCCAGATGGGCGAGGGAGAGCTGGAGAGCGCGATGGTGGCCTTCAACGCCGGCGAGGCCGACGTGATGCTCTGCACAACGATCATCGAATCAGGCCTAGATATTCCGCGGGTGAACACGATCCTGGTGGAGGACGCCCACAAGTTCGGCCTCGCCCAGCTGTATCAGTTGCGCGGTCGGGTGGGCCGCAGCGGCGTCCAGGCCCATGCCTGGCTGTTTTATCCCGGTGATGCCTCCCTGAGCGAGGCGGCGCGCCAGCGACTGCGGGCGATCCAGGAGTTCGCCCAACTGGGGTCCGGCTACCAGCTGGCCATGCGCGACATGGAGATCCGCGGCGTCGGCAACCTGCTGGGGGTGGAGCAGAGCGGCCAGATGGAGACGATCGGCTTCGATCTCTACATGGAGATGCTGCAGGAGTCGCTGGCGGAGATCCAGGGCCAGGACATCCCGGTGGTGGAGGAGACCCAGATCGATCTGCCGATCACCGCCTTCATCCCCGCCGACTGGATTCCCGAGAGCGACGAGAAGATGGCCGCCTACCGCGCCGCCGCCGACTGCCGCACCCGCGAGGAACTGGTGCAGCTGGCCGCCGACTGGGTGGACCGCTACGGCGCCCTGCCCTCGCCGGTGGCGAGCCTGCTGCAGTTGATGGAGCTGAAGTTGCTGGCGCGGCGCTGCGGCTTCTCGCGCATCCGGTTGGAGAAGCCCAACATCGTGCTGGAAACCCCGATGGAGGAGCCTGCCTTCCGCCTGCTGCGCCAGGGTCTGCCCCAGCACCTACATGGCCGGCTGGTGTATCAGGGGGGCGGCGGCAGCACGGCCAAAGTGCTGGCCCGCGGGCTGAATGTGCTGGCGGCCGAGCGCCAGCTCGACATGCTCAAGGAGTGGCTGGCGGCGATGGCCGAGCAGATCCCCGGAGCCGATGGCCTCACCGACGCCCAGCGGATGGAGCAGGCGGCCGCGAAGAACGCGGCGGTGTTGTCGGTGTGAGGAGTTGATGCTGTGAGGGCATCCAGATCGCCCAGCAGGACCCGGGGGTCCTCCTGGGCTGTTTCAGGAAGGTTTCAGATTGTCTTCTGTCTCATCTCCGCAAAAGTTCGTTACAGTGCAGCGAAATGAAACGTGATCATGGGTGAATTGGTGGGCGGGACCGGCGGCATCACGGCTGAGCTCCAGAGCGGCTACGCGCTCGCTTCGGCCGTGATCAGCGTGCTGGCCCTCGGCCTCTTCGCCTTGTTCCAGAACGACCAGGAGAACGACGACGACGACTCCAATCCCGGTGGCGGACTGATGCAGCCCGTGGCCTGAGGCCACGGCGACGTCACCTCGAAGCTGCCGGTCACGGTGCAGCTTCGTAGACCCCCATACCCGTCTTCAGGGGGTGGGGGTTGCAGATGTGCCCAGGGCCGCCGGCAGGTTGGCGCTTGTGGGGTTGAAGGTGGTGCGGGAGGCGCTGGTTGCGCGCAGCTTCTTGACCAGGGTCGATTCGGCAGCCCTGTACTGCACATCTTTTGAGGTGCCCAGGTCTTCGAGCTTGAGCTTGGAGGCCTCCGCTTCGCTCAATTTCACCGACACATCCGGGTCGATGCCGTGCTTGTGAATGTCGCGGCCGCTGGGGGTGAGGTACTTGGCGATGGTCACGGTCATGCCGGAACCATCGGAGAGACCACGGACCGACTGAACGAGGCCCTTGCCGAAGGTTTTCTGACCCACCAGCACAGCGCGCTTGTTGTCCTGCAGGGCGCCGGAGAGGATCTCGCTGGCGCTGGCGGAGCCTTCATTCACCAGCACCACGATCGGTGATTTGGTCAGGGCGCGGCCATTGGCGCGGCGCACGTCCTGGATGCCGTCGCGGGTGCGGGTGGAGACGATGATGCCCTCATCCAGCAACTGGCGGGCGATCTCCACACTGGCCATCAGCAGGCCGCCGGGATTGCTGCGCAGGTCGATCACATAGCCCTGCACGCCCTTCTGCTCAAGGTCGCGGATGGCGGCGCGCATGTCCTTGGCGGCGTTGGCGTTGAACTGCTTCAGGCGGATGTAACCCACCTTGACGCCATCGGGGCCGGTGTTGATCTGGTGCTCGACTGCATGCAGCTCGATGCGGGCGCGGGTGAGCGGCACGGAGACCACTTTGCTGTTGCGACGCAGCTCCAGCTTGACCTTGGTGCCGGCCTGGCCGCGGATCAGCTTGACCGCATCCTCGGTGGTCATGCCCTTGGTGCTCTTGCCGTCGATCGAGACGATCACGTCTTTGGGCTGGACGCCCGCCTCAGAGGCGGGGGAGCCATCGATCGGTGAGACCACCACCAGCTCCTTGGTCTCCTTGTCGAGGCTCAGCTGGATGCCCACCCCGGAGAGTTCTCCGGAGGTGTCGATCTGCATCTCCTTGAATTCCCGCGGATCCATGAAGCGGGTGTAGGGATCATCAAGGGTGCCGAGCATCCCCCGGATCGCCTCGTAGCTTTCCTTGGTGCTGCCGTAGCTCTTGGCCAGCAGGTCACGGCGCAGTTTGCGCCACTGATCGGGGGTGTATTTGCCGGTGGTGTCGAGGTAGTCGCGGAAGACGATCTGCCAGGCCTGATCCATCACCTCCTTGGGGCTGTCGGTGATCAGCGAGGCGGCGCTCGGGGAGCCCAGCCAGTCGGTGCCGACGATCACGGCGGTGGCGCAGGCACCCAGTCCGGCGAGAACGGCGATACCGGTGCGACCCCTGCCCATTGGCTGATTCCCTGGCGGTTGACTGTCCTCTCAAGCTAGCCCGCTCTGTGGGGGTGAGCGAGGGATCGGGGACGGTCACAGGCAAGTCAGGATGTGACCCGTCAGGGATCGACCCAGCGGCCGTCCTCCTTGATCAGGGCGATCAGGGCCTGCACGCCTTCGGCCTCGGGGACCCGGCGGATCTCGTCGCGGCCGCGGTAGAGGGAGATGGTGCCGGGGGTCTTGCCCACGTAGCCGTAGTCGGCGTCGGCCATCTCGCCGGGTCCGTTGACGATGCAGCCCATCACGGCGATGTCCAGGCCGGTGAGGTGGGCTGTGGCGTTGCGCACCACGTGCAGCACCTCCTCCAGATTGAAGAGGGTGCGGCCGCAGCTGGGGCAGGCCACGTATTCCACCATCGTTTTCCTCAGGCCCAGGGCCTGCAGGATCGAGTAGCAGACAGGGATCTCCTTCTCGGGCGCCTCGGTGAGCGACACCCGGATGGTGTCGCCGAGGCCTTCGGCCAGGAGGGTGGCGATGCCGGCCGTGCTCTTGATGCGGCCGTAGTCGCCATCGCCCGCTTCGGTGACCCCCAGGTGCAGGGGGTAATGGAAGCCGCCTGCATCCATGCGGTCGGCCATCATCCGGTAGGCGGCCAGCATCACCGGCGCCCGCGACGCCTTCATCGACACCACGATGTTGTGGAAATCGAGGCGGTCGCAGATGTGGATGAACTCCATGGCGCTCTCCACCATCCCCAGCGGCGTGTCGCCGTAGGTGAACAGCATCCGCTCGGCCAGCGAGCCGTGGTTCACGCCGATGCGCAGGGCCTTGTCCTGCTCCCTGAGCAGGCTCACCAGGGGCTCAAGGGTGGCCTGGATGCGCGCACCGATGGCCTCCACTTCCTCGGGGGTGAACTCGGTGCGGTTGGGATCGGGCTTGTCGAACACGTAGAGGCCCGGGTTGATGCGCACCTTGTCGACGTGCTGGGCCACCTCGAGGGCGATTTTCATCCCGTTGTGGTGCACGTCCGCCACCAGCGGAACGGGCCGGTAGCTGTCTTCGAGGCGCTTGCGGATTTCCCCCACCGCCTTGGCGTGGGCCAGGCTGGGCACGGTGAGGCGCACGATCTCGCAGCCGGCTTCATGCAGGCGGCGAATCCCAGCCGTGGCGCCTTCGATGTCGAGGGTGTCCTCGTTGATCATCGACTGCACCACCACCGGATGCTCGCTGCCCACCCAGACGTCGCCCACCCGCACGCTGCGGGTCTTGCGGCGATGGATCAGGGTGTCGTAGCGGGGGTTGCTGGCCCAGTCGGCGGGGAGGCCCGGAAGGCTGGTGTCGGGGCGGGCGAGGGTGCCGGTCATCGCCAGGGGGGGCCGGGAAGTGGGCTAACCCTGCCACAGATCAGGGGTCGCCTGACGAATCCGGAGCGAGGTCTGGGGCGGCCTTGAGCTGGTCGACGCGACTCCTGACCGCTTTGAGATCCTGCCAGGTGTGCCACTTGGGTGTCTCCGGCTCCCGCGAGGGATTGCGCAATAGATAGGAGGGGTGAAAGATCGGCAGGCACCAGCGTCCCTGCCACGTCCGCCACTGGCCCC
>NZ_JAGQBY010000110.1:0-10500 GCF_024345875.1 Synechococcus sp. EJ6-Ellesmere | reverse complement strand
CGGCGGATTCCCCCAGCGCCTTTTTGCAGTCCATCATGCCGGCGCCGGTTTTCTCGCGCAGTCCCTTGACGAGCTTCGCTGAGATCTCAGCCATGGGAGGGGAAAGGAGGAAGGGAAGGGTGAAGGTGGTGATCAGGGGTCCCGAACAGCTCGGAACCCCGGGCAAACCTCAGGCCTGAGGCCTGAGCTCTGAGTCAAGAGGCTTCAGGCCTCGTCGTCTTCGGCGCGTTGTTCCTGGCTGCCGTGGCGACCTTCGTTGATCGCATCGGCGAGACGTCCCAGCACCAGCTGCACGGAGCGGACGGCGTCGTCGTTGCAGGGGATGGGGACGTCGGCCAGGTCAGGGTCGCAGTTGGTGTCGAGCATCGACACCAGGGGGATGTCGAGCTTGCGGCACTCGAGGACGGCGTTGTTCTCGCGACGCTGGTCAACCAGCACCACCACGTCCGGGAGGCGGCGCATGTTCTTCAGGCCGCCGAGGTACTTCTGCAGACGCTCCAGCTCGCGTCGCAGAACGGCCGCTTCCTTTTTCGGACGCATGGCGATGGCGCCGGAGCTCTCCATCCGCTCCAGATCCTTGAGGCGGTCGATGCGGGCGCGCATCGTGCTCCAGTTGGTGAGCATGCCGCCAAGCCAGCGCTGGTTCACATAGGCGGCGCCGCAACGGCTGGCCTCGATGGCGATCACCTCGGAGGCCTGCTTCTTGGTGCCCACGAAGAGGAAACGCTTGCCGCTGCGGGAGGCATTGCGAGTCCACTTGTAGGCGTTGTTCATGCAGACGGCAGTCTGCACGAGATCAATGATGTGAACCCCGTTGCGCGCGCAATAGATGTAGCGCGACATCTTGGGATTCCAGCGACGCGTCTGGTGCCCGAAGTGGGCACCAGCCTCCATCATCTCGGAGAGGGTGACAACAGCCATGGTTGGGAAGGGTTTCGGGTTCGCCTCCACCTGCCAGGGATCAGACGCGATGACCCGGAAGGGGTATCACCGGTGCCGACTGAGCACCCGAAACGGACAGGTGTGCGGTTTATTAAGGACAACCCAAGCTACCAAACGGTCAGCGAAGGCCCTCGGCGCGGGCTTCGCGGAACAGGGCGCGGACCCCCAGGCGGTTGAGCGGCAAGCGCAGCAGCTCCATGGCCAGAGCGTTCTGGCCATGGCGGATCAGCCAGGCCAGCAGCGGCCGCAGCGTGCGCTCGTTGACCAGCCCCCCCAGGGTGAGCAGCTCCCAGAGCAGGCGGTGCCACCAGGTGAACTGAATGATGAAGCGCACCCGCCGGGTGGGGTGCTTCCGGTAGAACACCAGCCCCATGCGGGCCCGCTCCTGCTCAATCCGTACCAGATCGGGCAGTTGCTCCAGGCTCAGCGCTGGATGCCAGTGGTACCCCACCGCCGCCGGGCAGCGCACCAGCTCCACCCCCAGGCGCCGCAGCCGCTCCCCCAGCTCCAGGTCTTCCCAGCCGTAGAGGCGGAAGCCGGTGTCGAAGAGGCCGGAGCGCTCCAGAAGCTGGCGATCGATCGCCACGTTGCCGGTGGCGAAGTAGGCCCAGGAGTGATCGCGCAGCTTGTGGGGTTCGCTGGTGGGATCCTCGAAATTGGCTGTGTTGATCGCCGCGCCATAGGTGAAACAGAGCCGGTTGCCGCTGCGCTGCCAGTGGGCTTCCAGGGTCCGGGCATGCTCCAGCAGGAATGTTCCGGTGACCACCAGATCGCTGTCGATGAACACGATCACATCACCCCGGGCGTGATCCACGCCGCGGTTGCGGCCCTCGGCGGGTCCGCCATGGTTCTGTTCGATCAGGCGCACATGGGGGAAGCGCCCCGCCTCCCGCCGCAGCCACCCGGCGGGGCCGTCGGTGGAGCCGTCATCGACCACCACCACCTCGTACCCCTCCAGGGGCGGCTCCAGCCGCTGATCCTCCAGGGCCAGCAGCGCCTTCTCCAAGATCGGCCGGCGGTTGTAGGTGGGGATGACGACGCTGGGAAACATGGCTCGGCTGCCGGGGGGTGATGGGGCATAAAAAAGGGATCCCTCGGGATCCCCACGCCCGTCAGTCGCCACGCTCGGGGGCCTGACGGGCGACACCAGCTCCTGGCTCAGTCGGCAGCGCCGCCGTTGTTGGCCGTGCCGGTGACGCCGTTGCCGGCACCTTCACCACGACCGTCGTTGCGGAGCTTGCGCTTCTTGAACTTGCGGGCGTAGGCGCGGTTGCGCTCCTGCTTTTCCTTCTTCAGATTCCTGCGTTTCGCCATGTAGTGGTTCGGCCCGTTGGGGAGATTCTCCAGCCTACCAAGCCCGGCCCATCGGGCTTCAGACAGCCGGTTCCGGCTCAGGTACCCGGGCGGCGATCAGGCGGCCGTCCTCCATCTGCACCAGCCGGTCGGCCACATCAAGGATACGGGGGTCGTGGGTCACCATCAGCACGGCGCAATGCTGCTCCCGGGCGAGGCGTTTGAGCAGATCCACCACCTCGCGGCCGCTCTGTTTGTCGAGGGCTGCGGTGGGTTCATCGGCCAGCAGCAGGCGGGGGTGGGCCGCCAGGGCCCGGGCGATCGCCACCCGTTGCTTCTGGCCTCCTGAGAGCCCGTGAGGCAGTTTGTCGAGTTGGTCGCCGAGGCCCACGGCCCGCAGCCACTCGCGTGCCTGATCGCGCCTGGCTCGGTAGCCGAGGTGCGGCAGGAGGTCGGAGCCCATCTGCACGTTCTGCTCGGCGCTGAGGCAGCGCAGCAGGTTATGCCCCTGAAAAATCATGCCGATGCGTCGCCGCAGTTGCTGGCGCTGTCTCCTGCTGGACCCGTTCAGGTCCTGGCCCAGCACCCGCACATGGCCCTGCTGCACCTGGCGCAGGGCTCCCGCCAGGGTGAGCAGGGTGGTCTTGCCACAACCTGAAGGTCCGGTCAGCAGCACCACCTCCCCGGGCTGGATCGTCAGGCTCACCTGCTGAAGCACCTGGCGGCGCATCTCGCCGACCCCATACCAGTGGCAGAGCCCGTCCACCTCAACCATCGGTGGCGGAGATCCTTCTGGGGAGGTAAGGGCGGGAAGAAATGAGGGGGAGTCGGTCATGGCGGCACGGCTGAGGTGGCGGTCAGAAGATCTCGGCGGGGTCGGCATCCCCCAGGCGGCGCATGGCCATCCCAGCCGAGCCCATGCACATCACCAGGATCAGGCTGAACACCAGCACGGCCCTGGGGGTGTCCATGTAGACCGGCAAGCGGGTGGCTGATCGCACCAGCGAGTAGAGACCCTGGCCGGCGGCATAGGCCGGCAGATAGCCGAGCAGAGCAAGCAGCAGACCCTCCCGGGCCACCACCCCCAGCAGGGTGGAGAGGGGATACCCCATCGCCATCAACGTGGCGTACTCCGGCAGGTGATCACTCACATCGCTGTAGAGGATCTGATAGACGATCACGCACCCCACGATGAAGCCCATGGCGGCACCGAGGGTGAAGATGAAGCCGATGGCCGTGCTGCTGCGCCAGTAGTCCTTCTCGAAGTCCATGAAGCCCTGCTTCGTGAACACGTTCACGTCTTTTGGCAGGGAGGCCTCGAGGCGCTGCTTCACCTCCGCTGGATCCGCCCCAGGCCGCAGGCGGATCAGGCCCACTTCGATGCTGCCGGGGGGCGTGTTGGGAAGCAGCTGCAGGTAGGTCTCGCTGCTGGTGAGGATGTTGCCGTCGGCCCCGAACGACACACCGAGGGCCACCAGGCCCCCGACGCGCACCCGCTTGCCGCCGATCTCGCTCTCCACGGTGCGGCCCTCCCGGAACCACTCCGCCACCGGACCGAACTCGGGCCTGGAGAGTTCATCGAAGAGCACCCGGCCCCGCTGGTTGAGCACCTTGGCTTTGGGCGCCAGGCCAGGATCGGTGAACAGGGGATCCCTCGGCTCAAACCCGAGGGCCAGGATCGAGCGGGTGCTGAGGTCCTTGGGATTGCGCCAGATCACCAGGTTCCAGTGCACCGGCGTGATGCCGGCCACGTCGGGATCGGCGAGGGTCTGCACCAGCCGCCGGCGGGGAAAGCCGGCCATGCTCACCGAACTGCTGGAGCGGGGGCTGAGCAGCACCAGATCGGTGTCGAACAGCTTGTGCACCGTGACGCTGGCGTCGAACAGGCCGTCGCGGAAGCCGAACTGCATGAACATCAGAATCCCGGCGAAGCTGATGCCCGCCAGGGCCACCGCCAGCCGGGCCGGTTGCCGGGTGAGCAGCAGCCAGGCCAGGGGAATCCGGCGCCGGTTCCAGAGCGCCGCCAGCCTGGGCAGAGCGCTCATGGCTCGAAGCGGATCACGGTCTTGAGTCCGGCGCGAGTCCTGACCCTGGCAATATCAGCCGGCTCGAGGGCAAGCCGCACTTCAACAATGCGGGCATCGGCATCGCCGGTGGGGTCGGTGGAGAGCACATCCCGCTGGCGAACCTGGGGGCTGATCCGGATCACCCGGCCATTGAGGGTGCCGCTGAAGCCTCCGTTCTCGCTGGTGATGGTGGCCCGCTGGCCCAGTTGCAGGCGGTTGATGTCGCTCTCGTAGACCTCGGCAAGCACTTCCATCTGGTCGCTGGCTCCCAGTTCGAGAATGCCGTCATCACCGGGACGCTCGCCAACCCTGGACTGCAGCTTCAGCACGGTGCCGCTGAACGGTGCCCGCAGCTCCGTGTTGACCAGATCGGCCTCGGTCTTGACCAGTTCGTCCTGGGCTTCACGCAGATTGCCCTTGAGCTCCACCAGGGTGAGTTCGCGGCTCTCGAGGTCAGCGGCCGGGGTGGCACCTGCCTTGGCCAGCTGGCGGTAGCGGGAGATTTCACGCCCCAGCAAGCTCACCTGATCGTTGAGGTTGGCGATGCGGCTCTGCAGCAGCCGCCGTTGGGCCTGAAGGGCGGGGCCGGTGTCGAAGGTGGCCAGCAACTGGCCCTCCTGCACCCGCTGGCCTTCCTCCACCAGCAGCTTGGTGATGCGAGGACTGCCGCCGATGCCGGTGATCGGTGCGGCCAGCTTGCGAATGTTGCCGGCGGGCTCCAGGCGTCCAAGGGCTGAGACCGCCTCCAGCGTCCTGGGCTGGGCGGTGGTCTGGGGCGCGGCCTCGGAACTGGTGCTCTGCTGGCTGCGGCTGATCAAAATCGCTGCCCCGGCCACCAGCACCAGGGCAGAGGCGCCGATCAGCCACGGACGCAACGGCAGACGGCTCATGCCGGTGGCAGAGGATCGTCGAACAGGAGCTGCTCGATGTAGCGATCCGCCCAGCTCGGGTTGAACGCCTTCTCCAGCACGCGACGGGTCTTGTCGTTCCGTTTCTGCTGCTGGCAATACGAGAGCTGGCCGTGATATCTCGAAACCGTAGCGGGGTCATCGCTGGCCTGCTCCGGCGTGCTGGCCACGGCCTTGCCCATCACCGCCAGCAGTGCGGCCACCTCCTCGAGGAACCAGCCGTCCTCCTGTTCGCTCGTCGGCCGCACGAAGCGCACGAAGGGGGAAAAGATCGTGCCCCAGGCCGGCAGCTCCCGCGGTTGGCTGTAAGGGCGGCGCGGCAGGGCGGCCAGGTCGGCGGAGATCCCGGCCGCCAGCTCACCGCCCGTTGGGGAGAGATCGGCGATGGCGGCCGAGACCCCGGCCGGTCCGGCCACGATGTCTGCGCCGAAGACGGGCAGGTCGTAGCGGGGATCCGGGAAGAACACGCAGTGCAGGATCTGCAGACCTGCTCCCAGCCGTGCCGTTTCCAGGTGCAGTTTGCGCAGGCCGCGGCAGCGGCGCAGCTCATTGCGGATGAACAGCTTTTCGCCGTCGAGGCTGCCGCTGATCGCCTCGAGATCGGCCTCGATGGCCAGGGGAGCCAGATCCGGCAGCGTGCTCCAGCTTCTGCGGATCGTTTCGGCCAGGGCATCCACCAGGGGGTGCAGACCGGAGGAGGCTGGGCGCTGATCGGGGCTGGGGGCGGGGACGGTGGAGGTCACGGGGCAGCCTCGGCCAGCAGAATGTTGATCCTGCCACGCCCTTTCGGCCCAGTCGTTGCCCCTCCCCTCCCGACCCCCGCTCCAGGCTGCCGACAGCTTCGAGGATCCATGCCTGCTCCGCCTCGCCAATGGGGTGGATGTGGTGAGCCTGAAGCAGGAGCAGGCTCCCCTGGTCTGTATTGACTTCTGGTGCCAGGCCGGCAGCGCTGGTGAGGGGCCCGGGCAGGAGGGGATGGCTCACTTCCTGGAGCACATGGTCTTCAAGGGCAGCGAGCACCTGGAGGCGGGGCAATTCGATCACCGCATCGAGTCGCTGGGCGGCAGCAGCAATGCGGCCACAGGCTTCGACGACGTGCACTACCACGTGCTCGTGCCAGCGGAGGCGGTGGCTGAAGCCCTGGAACTGCTGCTTGATCTGGTGCTCAAGCCACGGCTCGATCCCGGGGATTTCCGGATGGAGCGCCAGGTGGTGCTCGAGGAGCTCGCCCAGAGTGAAGATCAGCCCGAGGAAGTGGCTTTCCAGCGCCTGCTCCACCTGGCCTGTCCCCAGCACCCCTATGGCCGGCCGATCCTGGGGAACCGCGGGGCCCTCAAGGCCCAGACCCCCGAGGGGATGGCCTCCTTTCACAGCGGCGCCTACCGGCCCCGGCGCTGCAGTCTGGCCCTGGCCGGTGCCCTTGATCAGTTGCCGATTGAGTCCCTGCTGGAGGCCAGTGCCCTGGCCGGCCTTGAGCCTCTGGCCTCGGCAGATCAGCCAGGCCCAACCCTGGAGCTGCGTCCTGGGGTCCACGAGCTGCGGCTGCCCCGGCTTGAGGCGGCCCGCTTGCTGATGGCCTGGCAGCTTCCCGCCGCTGACGATCTGGAGGCGGTGGCCGGCGCCGATCTGCTCACCAGCCTTCTGGCCGAAGGGCGCCGCAGTCGCCTGGTGCAGCGGCTGCGCGAAGAGCTGCGCCTGGTGGAGAGCATCGATCTGGATCTGAATGTGCTGGAAGCCGGCAGCCTGGCCCTGCTCGAAGCGGTCTGTGCCCCGGAACAGGTGGCGGCGGTGGAGGAGCAGATCGCCGTGGTCTGGCAGCAGATCTGTTGCACCCTTCCCCCGGAGAGTGAGCTGGAGCGCGCCCGGCGGCTTGTGGCGAACGGCTACCGCTTTGGCTTGGAGTCGGCGTCGTCAGTGGCGGGGCTGATCGGTCACCAGTGCCTCTGGGGGCGCTTGCGACCACTGCGCCATCCCCTTGAGCTGCTGGAGCGCTGGAGCGTTGAGCGCCTCGGCGCTGAGCTGCTGCCGCTGCTGGCGCCCGAGCGGGCCTGCCGCCTGCTGGCCCTGCCCGCATGAGCCGCTCCACACCCCTTCCTCTTCTGCCCCAGCCCGAGCGCTTCGAGCTGCCCGGCGGCTGCCCGGCGTCGGTGCTGCGCCGCGAGGGGCCGGCAATTCTCTCCGCCAGGCTCTGGATCCGTGGCGGCAGTGCCGCCGATCCCCCTGGCCAGCGAGGCCGGGCCCAGCTGCTGGCGGGCCTGCTCAGCCGAGGCTGCGGTGATCTCAGTGGCGACCAGCTGGCTGATCTGGTGGAGGGCCTCGGCGATGAACTGCGCTGCGAAGCCAGCGAAGACGCCCTGGTGATCAGTCTGAAGTGCGCCAGCGACGATGCCCCGGCTCTGCTGCCCCTGCTGGGGGTCATGGTGCAGCGCCCCTGGCTCGATCCCGATCAGATCAGTCTGGAGCGGCAGCTCAACCTGCAGACCCTCGGCCGCTTGCGCGAAGACCCCTTCCAGCAGGCCCACGACCAGTTGCGTTCGCACCTTTACGGCGAGGGCCCCTACGGCCACGACCCCCTGGGCGTGGAGGCGGAGCTGGCCGATCTTGATCGTCCCCAGCTGCTTGATGCCGCCGCGGCCCTGGGGAGCCAGGGGGCAGCCCTGGTGCTGGTGGGCCGGCCACCCCATGACCTGGAGGAGTTGCTGCAGCCCCTCGGCAGTCAGGCCTGGAGCAGCCGATCACCGTCGCTGCTGAGCGGACAGGAGGCGGTGAACGAGGCTGGCCTGGTGCTGGAGGAGCAGGACACCGAGCAGCTGGTGCTGATGCTCGGGGCCGCCACGGTGCCCCTGGCCGATCCCCGCTCCCTGGCCCTGCGGCTGCTGCAGTGCCACCTGGGGGTGGGCATGTCGAGCCGGTTGTTCGTGGCCCTGCGGGAAGATCACGGTCTGGCCTACGACGTGGGCGTCCATGCCCCGGCCCGTTGCGGTGCCGCCCCGTTCGTGTTCCACCTCTCCAGTTCCGCGGAGCGGGCCGCTGAGGCCACCACCGAGCTGCTTGCCGAGTGGCAGCGTCTGCTGGATCAGCCCCTGAGCGAGGAGGAACTGTCCCTGGCGATCGCC
Source organism: Synechococcus sp. EJ6-Ellesmere (assembly GCF_024345875.1). Classification (NCBI taxonomy): domain Bacteria; kingdom Bacillati; phylum Cyanobacteriota; class Cyanophyceae; order Synechococcales; family Synechococcaceae; genus Synechococcus; species Synechococcus sp. EJ6-Ellesmere. Next base: position 2,175 of record NZ_JAGQBY010000110.1, on the reverse strand, counting down.
AAGTTCCGCGGCGCTTCCGCCGCCGGCCGGCAGACCTGTGGCCAGATCGCCGATCGCCAGGCGATGGTGCTGGGCCATGGCCTGGGCTGGTCCTACGCCGATGAGGCGCTGGAGCGGGCCGGCAGCCTCGACCCCGACAGTCTCCATGTGGTGGCCCGCCAACTGCTGAGCCGGCCGAGCCTGAGCCTCTGCGGACCGCCCCAGGCCCTGCGGGCCGCCGGCAAGGTCTGGTGGGCTCACCCCTTCGGCCGCCCCTCGGGAGTGCAGGCGCTGAGCTGAGCGACATCCAGAAGGAAGGTGCCGCGCCGGAAGCGCACCGCCAGTTGGTTGATGGCCCGCAGGGCCATCACCTGGCCGGCTTCATCGCCATCGACCAGATCGGGGGGGCGCAGCATCGGCATCGGATCGGCGGTTTTGAGGTAGGTGATCCGGGCCGTGATCCGCACCCAGTCGCCCACGTTGAACGGCGCGGCTTCGGGCTCACCGGCAGGACTGGAAGGCTGATCCGTTGGTGGATGGTTCGGAGGGTCAGTCGTGGCCTTGGCGGAGTGATCGGAGGGTGGATCGGGGGGGCTCATCGCCACAGCTGTTCAGCTGGCATCCACTACAGCAGGATGGGGGCAGCCAATCACCCTTCGTTTGCGGGCCTTAGCCAACTGGAGTGGCGCCCTTGTCGGGCTGCTGCTGATCATCATGGGGGGTCTGATCCAGGCCGCTGTTCCCCTGCCCCTTGCGGGGGGCGGACTGCGCCTTCTCGACCTGCCCGTCACCGCCCAGGTGCCGGCGCTGTTGCTCACGGCCCTGGTCTGCGGGCCAAGGCCGGCTCTGCTGGCGGCGGTCGCCTACCTCAGCCTCGGCCTGCTGGTGCTGCCTGTGTTCCATTCCGGCGGTGGCATGGCCTACCTGCTGGATCCCGGGTTCGGCTACCTGGCTGGATTCGTGCCGGCGGCCTGGGTCAGTGGACGGCTGGCCCGCCAGGAGGGGATGGGTGAGCTGCTGCGCCTGCTGGGAGCTGCCTTCTTCGGGCTGGCGGTGATTCAGCTCAGTGGCATCGCCAACCTCCTGCTCGGAGCTCTGGCGGGCCGATGGGCCAATGGGCTGCCCGATCTGCTGATCGCTTACAGCCTCGGCCCGTTGCTGCCCCAGCTGCTGCTTTGCTGCGGCGTGGCGGTGCTGGCCTGGCCCCTGCGCCGCCTCCTGCTGGTGCAGCCATGAGCGGGGCGGGGAGCTCCAGTCGCCGCCTCGCCTGGACCGTGGCGGGGCTGGTGGTGGTGCTCGACCAGCTCAGCAAGGCGTGGGCCACGGCCGCTCTTCCCTCGGGCCTGGCGGAACCGCTGATCCCGGGGCTCCTGCGTCTGCGGCTGGTGTTCAACACCGGAGCCGCCTTCAGCCTGCTCACCGGTCACACCGTCTGGCTGGGGGTGGTGAGTCTGGTGGTGGCGCTGCTGCTGGTGGTGTGGATCCAGCGCCATCCTTCTCTGCCGCGCTGGCAGTGGCTGGGGCTCGGATCCTTGCTCGGGGGCGCTGTCGGCAATGGCCTCGACCGCTGGCGGATCGGTGGCGTGGTCGATTTTCTTGAGTTGGTGCCCGTCCAGTTCCCGGTGTTCAACCTCGCCGATGTGGCGATCAACGTGGCGGTGGTCTGCCTGATCCTGGACCTCTGGGAGGGACGCCCCCGTGAGCGCCGTTGAGGGCTTGAAAAGGGGCTTGGTGGAGCTGGAGAGCCCGCCGGCCGCTCAGGTCGAGATCCATCTCGGCGGCCAGCCCCCCCGCCGGATGGCGCTCCACGGCCGCCTGGTCCGTCTTGGCCGAGATCCTGGTCTGGAGCTGAGCCTCGACCACCCTGCTGTCAGCAAGCAGCACGCCCGGCTCGAAGCGGTGGGCCACCAGTGGCTGATCCGTGACAGCGGCTCCACCAACGGGCTGTTCTGGCGGGGCCAGCGGATCCGGGAGCTGCTGCTGCGGGATGGCGATGTGGTGCGCTTCGGCCCCCCCGAGCAGCCGGGGTTGCCGGAGCTGGTGTTTGAGCGCAAGCCGATGCCCCGGGGACTTCGGCTCGCCCGCGGTCTCACCCTTGTTCTGGCGGGCGTGAGTTCGGTGGGGCTGCTGCTGCTGGCTCTGGCCTTCCTGTGGACCCCGGTGCGGGGCAGCCTGGCGCCGGTGCGAGGTCCCCTC
>NZ_JAGQBY010000011.1:0-32773 GCF_024345875.1 Synechococcus sp. EJ6-Ellesmere | reverse complement strand
GCTCTGGGGAGGCCCCAGCCTCGAGACCAATCCCTTCTTCTCAAGGCCGGCCTGGCTGGTGGCGATCCTGCGCTTCTGGCAGCGGCACCCCAGCCTCTCCTACCTGTTCGGCAACAGCTCCGTCGGACCGGCCTCCCAGGCCCCCCGCCTCGATGAAGGCAGTGCCAGTTCCCTTGATCTGCTGCTGGCCCACCGGGCGATCGAATCCCTGCCTGAGGGGGATCAGCGCATCCTGATCAGCGAGACCCTGCGCCACCTCCATGCCGACCGCAGTGGCAACACCCACCGCAGCGAGATCAGCTTCGACAAGTTCTGGAATCCCGCCTGGGCGGCCGGCTGCCAGGGCCTGATCGAGTTCCGGGCCATCGAAACCCTGCCCGATCCCGACTGGACCGCAGCCATCGCCCTGCTCTGGAGCGCCCTGGCCGCCCACCTGCTCGATCCGGCTCACCGTCCTAGCCGGCTCGAGCCATTCGGCGAGCGTCTTCATGACGCGATGCAGCTGCCGCAGGCCATCTGGTCCGACCTCCAGGCGGTGCTGGATCTGCTGGCCCGAGATGGTCTGGTGCTGGAGCCTGAACCCTTCCGCGCGATCTGGGAGTGGCGTTTCCCCCTGCTGCTGAACTGGGAGCAGGAGGGCGCCCGCCTGGAGATCCGCCGGGCTCTCGAGCCCTGGCCCCTGCTCTGCGACACCCCGGTGCAGGGGGGCAATACCAGCCGCTTTGTCGACAGTTCCCTGCAGCGTCTGGAGCTGAAGGCCAACACGGCGTTCCTGCAGTCGTGTTCGCTGCGCTTGAACGGCCGGGAGCTGCCCCTGGGCGACGGCTGGCTCGGCCTGCGCTACCGCCACAGCCGCCTCTATCCCTCACTCCACCCCTGCGTCGATCCCCACCTGCCGCTGAGGCTGGAGATCAGCGGTCTGGCCTCGGCCCCGGCCCGTTTCGAGCTTGGGGCCGAGGGCTCGGAGCGGATCACCTTCGAGCCTGTCGCCGTTCCCCAGGCTGGCGACAGTGCAGCGGAGGGCGATGGGCCTGAGCCCAACCATGACTGGAGCCCCCAGGCCCCCCCATGGCCCGCACCTTCGGCGGGTCTGCGCACCCTTGATCTGAGGCTGGGATGAGCCAACTGCTGATCACCGGCGGTGCTGGCTTCATCGGAAGCCACACCTGCCTGGTGCTGCTGGAAGCGGGCCACCACCTGGTGGTGCTCGATGACTTCTCCAACAGTTCTCCCGAAGCCCTGCGGCGCGTCCAGGAGCTGGCCGGCCCGGTTGCGGCCCCTCGGCTGCAGCTGATCGAAGGCGATCTGCGCAGCTCAGGGGATCTGGAGCGGGCTTTTGCCGTGGCGCCGATCGAGGCCGTGGTCCACTTCGCCGGCCTCAAGGCCGTGGCTGAATCGGTGGCCGATCCCCTGCGTTACTGGGACGTGAACCTGAGTGGCAGCCGCGCCCTGCTGGCGGCCATGGTTCAGGCCGGCTGCCGCACGATCGTCTTCAGCAGCAGTGCCACCCTCTACGGCTCCCCGGAGTCGGTGCCGATTGCCGAATCCGCCAGGGTCGCACCGGTGAACCCCTATGGCTACTCCAAGGCGGCGGTGGAGCAGATGCTTGCTGATGTGTACGCCAGCGAGCCGGGCTGGCGGGTGGCGCGGCTGCGCTACTTCAACCCGGTCGGTGCCCACCCCAGCGGACGCATTGGCGAGGATCCAGGCGGCATCCCGAACAATCTGTTCCCCTTCCTCAGCCAGGTGGCGGTGGGCCGCCGGCCACGGTTGCAAGTGTTCGGCTCCGACTGGCCCACCGCCGATGGCACCGGCGTCCGCGATTACATCCACGTGATGGATCTGGCGGACGGCCACCGGGCAGCCCTCGAGGTGCTGATGGCTGAGCCCCCCCAGCTGCTCACCCTCAACCTGGGCAGCGGCCGGGGCCATTCGGTGCTGGAGCTGCTGGCGGCCTTCGAGCGGGCCTGCGGCTCCCCCGTTCCCTATGACCTGGTGCCCAGGCGCCCCGGGGATGTGGCGGCCACGGTGGCGGATCCGTCGCTGGCGCAGCGGCGCCTGGCCTGGCGCACCCAGCGCGACCTCGACGCCATCTGCCGCGATGGCTGGGCCTGGCAGAGTGCCAATCCCAAGGGCTATGGGCCGCGTGGGGACTGAGGACCCACTCCAGCAGCACCTGATCCTGGCCGGGGGCGGCCACAGCCATGCCCTGCTGCTGCGCCGCTGGGCGATGGAGGGTCATCCCCGGGGGGTGCTGATCACCCTGGTCAGCCGCGCCAGCACCGCCCTCTACAGCGGCATGGTGCCGGGCCTGATCGCCGGGCTGTATGGCCGCCGTGAGACCGCCATCGATCTGCGCCGCCTCTGCGACCGCGCTGGGGTGCGTTTCGTGCGGGCCGAGATCACCGGCTTGGATCCGGCCAAGCGTGAGCTGCGGCTGGCCGGCCGTCCCCCCTTGCGCTGGGACCGGCTCAGCCTGGATGTGGGGGCCGTTACCCCGGGCTCCGGCGGGATGGCGATCAAGCCGCTGGAGCCGTTCCTGGCCTGGTCGGAGTCGCTGGCGCCAGGCGGTGCTCCCTGCCGGGTGCTGGGCGGCGGGGCGGCCGGGGTGGAGGTGGCCCTGGCTCTGAAGGCCCGGGGCCTGCGGGTGGAGCTGGTGCGACGCGGGGACAGCCTTGCCCTGGGCTCGCCTGGGGCCAACCGGGCCGGCGAGCGGATGCTGGCGGCGGCGGGCGTGGCCCTGAGGAATCCAGATCCCGAAGCCGACGTCGGCGAGCCGGCCGATGGTCCGGGTCCCCTGGTGCGCTGCACGGGCAGCCGGGCTCCGCACTGGCTGGCGGCCAGCGGACTGCCCAGTGACCCGGCCACGGGCCGGGTGTTCACGGAGGCCAGCCTGGAGGTGGAGGGGCATCCCGGCGTGTTCGCCTGCGGCGACTGCGGTTTAATGCGCTCGGCACCACGCCCCCCCAGCGGGGTGTGGGCGGTGCGGGTGGCCCCTGTACTGGCGGCCAACCTGCGCCGCTCCCTGCGCGGTGAACCCCTGCGCCCCTGGCATCCCCCCCGCCATGCCCTGCAGCTGCTGGGCGATGGCGGTGCCGTCGATGGCCAGCCCCGTGCCCTGGCCCAGTGGGGATCGTTCTGCCTGGGGCCCTCCCGCTGGCTGTGGTGGTGCAAGGCTTGGATCGACCGCCGCTTCATCAGCCGCTTCCAGGCCCTGGCTCCCATGGTCGAAGAGAGCCCCTGTCGGGGCTGCGCCGCCAAGCTGGGTGCCGCTCCACTGCGCGGGGCCCTGGAGCGGCTGGGTGTGGCCGCGGCCGGGGGGTGGCCGGCGGATCAGGGTTCGCCCGGGGGTGACGACGCCGCCGTGATCGCCGGTTCCCTGGATCAAGGACTGCTGCTGCAGAGCCTCGATGGCTTCCCCGCCCTGGTGGGCGACGACTGGCTGAACGGGCGGCTCACCGCCTTGCATGCCTGCTCCGACCTCTGGGCCTGTGGGGCCCGGGTGGAGAGTGTCCTGGCCCTGGTGACCCTGCCGCGGGGAACGGCGGCGCTGCAGGAGGAGTGGTTGCTGCAGACCCTGGCCGGGGTGCTCTCCGTGCTCGATCCCCTCGGCGCCCGGCTGGTGGGGGGGCACACCCTGGAGCAGCGCACCACCTCGGAGGGACTCAGCCTCGCCCTGAGCGTGACCGGCCGCTCTGAGCCTGGCCGCTTCTGGGCCAAGGGCGATCTGGCTGCCGGTGATCGGTTGCTGCTCAGCCGCCCGATCGGCAGTGGCGTGCTCTTTGCGGGAGCGATGGCCGGTGCGGCGGAGCCGGAATGGATCGATGGGGCCCTGGAGGTGATGGCTCAGAGCCAGCAGCCGCTGGTGGAGCTGCTGGCCGCCCATGGCTGCCGCGCCTGCACCGATGTGACGGGGTTCGGGCTGCTGGGGCACCTCGGCGAGATGCTGGAGGCCGCGGCAGAACCCCTGCGGGTGGTGCTGGAGCCGCAGGCCCTGCCCGCCTTCTCCGGGGCGCTGGAGCTGCTGGATCGGGGCTTCGCCAGCAGCCTGGCGCCCGCCAACCGCAGCGCCTGGGTGGAGCTGGAGACCGGCAGGGTTCAGGCCGCGGCGCTCAAGGCCCCCTTGCGGGAGCTGCTGATCGACCCACAGACCTGTGGTCCGCTGCTGGCGTCAATGCCGGCGGCGGCGGCTCAGGCGGCACTGGCCGCTGTTCGAACAGCCGGATTCCCCCGGGCCGAGCTGATCGGGACGGTGGTGGCCGCCCCGGCCTGATCAGCTCGGGGAGACCAGCGGACCGGAGCTCTCAGCGGACCGTAAGGCTCATGTCCGAGCGGCCGTAGCGGTCATCGAAGCGGACGATGTCGTCTTCACCGAGGTAGGGGCCGCTCTGCACCTCGATCATCTCGACGGGAATCTTGCCGGGATTGCTGAGCCGATGTTTGGCACCCAGTGGGATGTAGGTGCTCTGGTTCTCGCCCACCAGCTCCTCGACGCCGTCTTTCTCCACCACGGCGGTGCCCTGAACCACCACCCAGTGCTCGGCACGGTGGTGGTGCATCTGCAGCGAGAGGCTGGCGCCGGGATTGACCACGATCTTCTTGACCTGCCAGCGGCTGCCTTCGACGATGCCGTCGTAGGAGCCCCAGGGGCGGTAGATGCGGCGGTGGGCCTTGCCCTCGGGGCTGCCGCTGGAGGCGAGGCGGTTCACGATGGTCTTGACCTCCTGGGCGCGGTCCCGGTGGGCCACCAGCACGGCGTCATCGGTTTCGACCACCACCAGATCCTCAACCCCCAGCCCCACCACCAGCCGGTGCTCGCTGCGCAGGTAGCAGTTGCGTGAGCCCTCGCTGATCACCCGTCCGCGCAGGACGTTGCCGTCGCTATCGCGGGCGCCCGTGTCCCAGAGGGCACTCCAGCTGCCCACATCACTCCAGCCCGCCTCCAGGGGCAGCACGGCGCCCAGGCCCGTTCGTTCCATCACCGCCACGTCGATGGCGACATTGGGGCAGTTCGCAAAGGATTCCCGTTCCAGGCGCAGGAAGTCGAGGTCGGCGCTGTCGTGGTCGATGGCGGCACGGCAGCAGCTCACCACCTCCGGCGCCAGCCGCTCCAGCTCGGCGAGGATGGCGCTGGCGCGGAAGAGGAACATGCCGCTGTTCCAGGTGAAGCGGCCACTGGCCAGGAACCCCTCTGCCGTGGCGGCATCGGGCTTCTCCACGAAGCGGGCGATCGGGGTGGGGGTCGGGATCGGCGGCTCGCCCAGCCCAGGGGTGGCCTGGGGCAGGGGCTCCACAGCCTCGATGTAGCCGTAGCCGGTTTCCGGGGCGGTGGGCACGATGCCGAAGGTCACCAGCAGCCCGCCCTCGGCGGCGGCGCGGCCCGCTTCAACGGTGGCGCGGAAGCGTGCTCCGTCCTGGATGACGTGATCGGCGGCGAGCACCAGCAGGAGGGGATCGTCCCCCCGGCTGGTGGCGTGCAGGGCCGCCACGGCGATCGCCGGTGCCGTGTTGCGGCCGAGAGGTTCCAGCAGGATGGCGCCAGGCTCCACCCCGATCTGGCGCATCTGCTCGGCCACGATGAAGCGGTGGTCCTCATTGCAGATCAGCAGGGGAGCGCCCAGCTGGTTCAGCCCCTTGAGCCGCAACTGGGTCTGTTGCAGCAGGGTCTCCTCGCCGCTGCCGGCCAGGGGCCAGTACTGCTTGGGATAAATGGCGCCCGACAGCGGCCAAAGGCGGGTGCCGGTGCCGCCGCAGAGGATCACGGGCACGAGGGAGGCCGCTGGGCTCATCGTCGGATCTTCCCTTGATGGGTCAATGCTGGCCCGAATCCTATGGGGAACTCCCTGGAGCGCCAGCGGTCAGCCCCACCCTCAGGTGTCGAGCAGCCCCGGCGGCGGTGTGATCTCCAGCCAGCCGCCGGCGATGTCCACCCGTGGCACGATCGCCTCCACGAAGGGGATGAGCGCCCGCCGGGGCTGTTCACCGCTGAGCTCCACCTCCAGCAGGTCGTTGCCGGCATGGATCAGATCCACCACGGTGCCGATCACCTCGCCATGGGGCGCCAGGCGAACCTGCAGTCCCTGCAGATCGAGCAGGTGGAACTCCCCCTCCTGCAGGCGGGGCCGATCGCCCGCTTCCACCAGCAGATCCTGATGCACCAGGGCCTCGGCCTCCTCCCGTGTGCCGACTCCCTCCAGCCGCACCACGAACAGCTCCCGGCCGGGGAGTTGACGGCCTGAGAGCAGACGCACGGCGCGGGCGGGCTCCTGGGCCCGGCGCAGCCAGCGCTGACCAGGCCGGGTGAAGCGCTCAGGGAAATCTGTGCGGGGCACCACCCTCAGCTCCCCCTGCAGCCCCTGGGCCGCCACCACCTTCCCCACCACCAGCCACGCCTCTGGCGCGTCCGCTTCGCTCACCATCTCTCCACCATCGACTGACCTGCCGCGCATCTGCGCCCCATCCTGCCGATCGACTCGATAATGAACTCATCTTGTGCTCTACCCCCATGGCTGCGGCTGATTCCTCTCCAGCAGATGCATCGCCAGTAGCGGCGCCGGTCTTGCCAGGCACCACGGTGGTGGTTCGTGATGTCCGCTCGATCTACAACGGCTACCGGGGCTTCGTGCAGCGCATCAGCGGCAGCCAGGCGGCGGTGCTGTTCGAGGGGGGCAACTGGGACAAGCTGGTCACGATGCCGTTGAAGACCCTGGAAGCGAGCTGATCGCCTGCTGCTGCTCCAGAGCCGAGCGGGCTGCCTGTTGCTCGGCGTCGCGTCGGGACCCTCCCCAGCCGTCTCCCACCGGCTGACCTTTCAGGTCCAAGGAACAGTGGACGCGGCGAGGGTCGCCGTGGCGGCGGCTGCGTTCTTCGCAGCGGTAGTGGGGCAGGCCGAGCCCTTGGGCCTGGCTCCACTCCTGCAGACCCGTCTTCCAGTTGTGGCGGTAAGGATCGGCCAGTAGTTCCTTGGCGCTGCGCTGCCAGTGGGGTGTGAGCCAGGTGTGCACTGGCTCCAGGCTGCCTGTGGTCTCGTAGAGCCCGCCGATCAGGGCCTCGCAGATCTCCGCACGGATCGTCTGGCGTGCCGCGCTGTCCCCTGCAGCCACCGGGCCGAGGTGCACCATCGCCTCGATGCCGCAGCGCTTCCCCAGCTCCGCCAGCCAGCGGTCACTCACCAGCTGGGCCCGCAGAGCCGAGCGCTGGCCGACGTCCATGGCCCTGTGGTGGCGCTCAAGAAACTCCGCCGCCGCCAGCCGCAGCACGGCATCGCCGAGAAACTCCAACCGCTCGTGGTTGATCGGCCGGCCGGCGGAGCTGTGGGTGAGAGCCTCCTCGATCGGGGCGAGGTCGAGCTCGGAGCTCAGGAGATCAGTCTGCCCGAGGCCCGCCAGCCCGAGGCCCGCGAGGAACTCCACCAGGCTGTGGCGGCGCTCGTCACTCAGGGGCACGGGGGCTTGGCGGAGGACCATTGGCCTCCCTGCGGAGGCCGGAAGGGGTGAAAGCAGGACATAAGCCGGGTTCTGTTCCGGCCCGCCGGGGCGGACCGGGGTGGGCATCTGTCTGGGACCGCCGTTACCGGCGGCCTCGAGCGGCTCACTTGTGTCGGGACGGGTGTCATGGCCAACCGTTGTCCCTGGGCCTTGCTCCCAGCCGGGGTTTACCGAGCCAGCACCTCTCGATGCTGCTGGTGCGCTCTTACCGCACCCTTGCACCCTTGCCTGTGCGCGGGGCCAGGCCCCGGCCATCGGCGGTGTGTTTCTGTGGCACTCTCCTCACGGTCACCCGCACTGGGCGTTACCCAGCAAGCCTGGCCATTGGGGAGCCCGGACTTTCCTCAACCGAAGCCGGAGCCACCAGCCGAAGCCGGCGTCATCCCTTCGGTCGCGACCACCTCGCCTGCTTTCGACGCCGACTTTAAGCCGGGTGGTGATCGGAGCGGATAATGGTGTCGTTGGGGCTGTAGCTCAGCCGGATAGAGCGACGGTTTCCTAAACCGTAGGTCGTGGGTTCGAGTCCCGCCAGCCCCGTCGATCCAGGTGGTAGGGAACGCTACCGGTGGTGGCCTTCCCAAACAGGGCTCCCTGGCTAGCGTGGGAGCGGCCGTGAACCCTGCATGAACGAGCTTCACGATCTGCGTCTGCGCTTGCTGGTTCAGCAGGAGGGCGAGCGGATTGCCCGCAGCCAGCCCGACGAGCTGGATCTCTCGGTCGTCCAGGCCCGCTGCCTCTGCTGGCTAGCGCTGCTGGCCGAAGTGCATCAGGAGCAGTCAGTCGAGGCGGAGCAACGGGGCGACATGGAGCAGGCGATGGGCTGGTTCGCCGATTCGATGCGCCTGCGCGATGTGATCCAGCTGGTCAGCTCGATCGAGATCCCGCTGCCCAGCATCCAGGAGGACGGCGACGACAGCGACGACGCTGACGGTGACGACGACCAGCTGGACCTGCTCGGCCCCTTTGATCGCCTGGTCTGAGGGGGCAGGAGCTCTCAGCGGCGCCCCTGAACATCCAATGCCATGATGGGCGTTAAGGAACCAAGGGAGCGCGGTGCCCGAAGAGCCCTGCCAATGCCCTGACTGCCAGCGGTTCTATCGGGAACATGACCGATTGATCCGGGAGAATCCCACACTGCGGCAGCAGCAGGAACTGAACTGGGCGGCCCTGCAGTCGTTCCGCACCCTGGCGGGCCGGGTGCTCGAAGAGCTGCAGAAGACCCAGGGCGACGGCGAAGCCGAGGCGCCAGCCCCTCAGCCTGCCTCCGCAGCTCCGGCAGCCGCTGAAGGCTCCCCCGAGGAGGAGAGCCTGCAGCAGGCGATCGCCGATCTGGAGAACATCAACGCCCACCTGTTCTCAATCGAAGCGCTGATGGAGCGCATCTTTGATGTGCGGGTGCCTGAGGATGTGGAGCAGAAATTCCGGGAGGTGGCCGGAGAGCTTGCCCCCGACCCCCTCAATGCCGATCGCCTGCGGCTGAACCGCCTGCTGCACCAGACCCCCGACCTGCCGGACCACCGGCCCTGAGGCCCCTCAGTCGATCTCGCAGCTGATCGTCACCGGAAACGGTTCTGCCCGCCAGATCCGCTCGGCGTACTCAAGGATGGAGCGGTCGCTGCTGAAGAAGCCGGAGCGCGCCGTGTTCAGCAGTGACATCCGGTTCCAGGTGGTGCGATCGCCCCAGGCCTGGGTGACCGTGTCCTGGGCACGCATGTAGTCGCTGAAGTCGGCGATCACGTAGTAGGGATCCCGACCGGTGAGGTTCTTCAGCAGGGGCTTGAACAGCTCCGTGTCGCCATTGCTGAAGTGACCCTGCTCCACCAGCTGCAGAGCCTCCGGCAGTTCCGGGATGCCGGCGATCAGCTCCCAGGGGCGGTATCCCCCCGCGCGCAGGGCCTCGATGCCATCGGTGGTGTGGCCGAAGAGGAAGAAGTTCTCGGCGCCCACCTGCTCGCGGATCTCCACGTTGGCGCCATCGAGGGTGCCGATGGTGAGTGCCCCGTTCATGGCGAATTTCATGTTGCCGGTACCGGAGGCCTCCAGCCCGGCGGTGGAGATCTGCTCGGAGAGGTCCGAGGCCGGATACACCCGTTGCCCCAGGGTGACGTTGTAGTTCGGCAGGAACACCACCCGCAGGCGGCCGTCCATGTCAGGGTCGGCGTTGACCGTTTCAGCGATGCCGTTGATAAAACGAATAATAAGTTTGGCCATGTAATAGCCCGGTGCCGCCTTGCCTCCGAAGATCACGGTGCGGGGGGCGAGGTTGTCGCCAAGGCCGTTCTTGATGCGCAGGTACTGGGCGATCACCTGCAGGGCATTCAGGTGCTGGCGCTTGTATTCGTGGATCCGCTTCACCTGCACATCGAAGAGCGAGGAGGGATCCACCAGCAGGCCGCTCTGGCGGTGGATGTAGTGGGCCAGCTGACGCTTCACCGCCAGCTTGGTCTGGCCCCAGCGCTCCAGGAAGCCGGAATCATTCTGGAAGGCCTCCAGCTTGCGCAGCTCGTCGAGGTTGTGCACCCAGTCCTGGCCGATCACCTCATCGAGCAGCTCCCGCAGCAGCGGGTTGGCCAGGGCGATCCAGCGCCGGGGGGTGACGCCGTTGGTGACATTGGTGAATTTCTCGGGCCAGAGGGAGGCAAATTCAGGGAAGAGCTGCGTGCGCACCAGGTCGCTGTGCAGGGCCGCCACGCCGTTGACGTGGTGGGAGGCCACGGTGGCCAGGTGGGCCATCCGTACCGCCTTGCCGTCGTTCTCATCGATGATCGACACCTGGCGCAGGATCGTCTCGTTGCCTGGATGCTTCAGCCGCACCGTCTGCAGGAAGCGGCGGTTGATCTCGAAGATCAGCTCCAGGTGCCGCGGCAGGAGCGAGCCGAACAGATCCAGGCCCCATTTCTCCAGGGCCTCGGGCAACAGGGTGTGGTTGGTGTAGGCCAATGAACGGGTGGTGATGTCCCAGGCGGCATCCCAGCTCAGGTGCTTGTGATCAATCAGCAGCCGCATCAGCTCGGCCACGGCGATGGCCGGGTGGGTGTCGTTCAGCTGCACCGACCAGTGCTCCGGGAAGTCGGTGATCGGCAGGTCACGCAGCTCCAGGCTGCGCAGCATGTCCTGCAGGGAGCAGCTCACGAAGAAGTGCTGCTGCTTGAGGCGCAGGCGCCGGCCTTCATCGGTGCCGTCGTTGGGGTAAAGCACCTTCGAGAGGGTCTCGGAGCCCACCTTCTCCTCCACGGCGCCGTAGTAGTCGCCGATGTTGAAGGCGTAGAAATCAAAGCTCTCGGACGCTTCCGCCTGCCAGAGCCGCAAGCGGTTGCAGGTGTTCACCCTGTAGCCCAGAACCGGCACGTCGTGGGGGACACCGATGGCGTGCTCGGAGGGCAACCAGCGCACCCGGTACTCCCCCTGGGTGTCGCGGTAGCTCTCGGTGCGGCCACCGAAGCCGACGAAGCAGGCCTGGTCGGGGCGGGGCAGTTCCCAGGGCCAGCCGCTCTTGAGCCATTTGTCGGTGATCTCCACCTGCCAGCCATCGCGGATCAGTTGGTCGAAGATCCCGAACTCGTAGCGGATGCCATAGCCGGTGGCGGGGATCTCGAGGCTGGCCAGGGATTCCAGATAACAGGCGGCCAGGCGGCCGAGCCCCCCATTGCCCAGGCCTGGTTCCTCCTCCACCTCGAGGATCTCATCGAGCGAGTCGATGCCGAAACGGCGCAGGGCCTCGGCGGCTTCGTCCTGGATGCCGAGCATCAGCAGGTTGTTGCCCAGCTGGGGGCCGATCAGGAATTCGGCGGACAGGTAAGCCACCACGCGGGCGGGCGTGGCCGAGATCGCTTCGATCCCCGCCAGGTAACGGGTCATCAGCCGGTCGCGCACCGCGTAGCTCAGGGCCACGTAGAGGTCGTGGTGGCTGGCGGTGGGGGCGAGCTTGCCGAGCGTGTAGAAGAGATGCTCGGTCATGCCGTCGAAGACACCATCGGCCGTGAGGCCGCTGCGATCAGGGTCGGCAAAGCAGCCCGGGGTGGGCAGCCTTAGCTGTCTGGGCGGAGCGTCGGTCATGGTGGCGGGGCGAAGGGGGTGGAGCGGTGAAGCTGAACAACGCCGGGCGGTGAAACGCGTGCCGGTCCGATCCGTGCGTCTAGCCAGTTTGGCTCAGGCGCGAAGCGGACAGTCCTGAGGCGGAGCAAGTCGTTCGGCCTGTGCCTGGCCAGCCGCCATTCAGTGTGGATTCACTGATGGTGTGCAGAGACTGGTCTGGACAGATTCCAATTCCCGCAGCAGATCCCGTCTAACGTCGCGGCCAACTTCATTGAAGCGACGCGCCAACCGCCCGCATGACTTTTCCGACCCTGCTGCTCGAGATCGGCAACCACAACGGCGAGGTGGCCGAAACCCTGATCGGGGTCGGACGGTTTCTGCTGATCTTCCTTGCGGCGCGCACCCTGGCCGAGCTGATGGTTCGGCTCCAGTTGCCCACCATTCTCGGTGAGCTGGTTGCCGGTGTCCTGATCGGCCTCTCCGGGCTGCACCTGATCCTGCCGCCGGAAACGGGGGCCGAACTCAGCAACTGGTTCACCTCGGCGGTGGGTTCCCTGGCCGATCTCCCTCCAGATGCGGTTCAGGCGATCTACATCGAGACGTTCCCCAACCTGCAGGCGGTGGCCACCCTGGGCCTGTTTGCCCTGCTGTTTCTGACCGGGCTCGAGAGCGAACTCGATGAACTGGTGGCGGTGGGCGCCCAGGCCACCACGGTGGCTGTCACCGGTGTGGCCTTGCCCTTTGCTCTGGGCACCTTCGGTCTGCTCTATTTCTTCGATGTGCCGATGATCCCGGCGGTGTTCGCCGGAGCGGCGATGACGGCCACCAGCATTGGCATCACGGCCAGCGTCTTCGGTGAGCTGAAGTACCTCAAGACCCGGGAGGGGCAGACCGTGATCGGCGCCGCGGTGCTCGATGACATTCTCGGCATCGTGATCCTTGCCGTGGTGGTGGCGGTGGCGGGTGGGGGTTCATTCGAGCTCGGCCCGATCGTCAAGTTGCTGCTCGCGGCTGCGGTGTTCGTGTCCGCTTCCCTCTTCCTCAGCCGCACCGCCGCCCCGGCCTTCGACTGGCTGCTCGATCGACTCAAGGCCCCCGGCGAGGTGGTGGTGGCCTCCTTCGTGGTGCTCTGCGTCTGCTGCTTCGCCGCCCAGGCCATCGGCCTGGAGGCCGCCCTCGGTGCCTTTGCTGCCGGCCTGATCCTGAGCGGATCCCGCCACACCCACGCGATTCAGGAAACAGTGAAGCCGCTGGTGTCGCTGTTCGCCACCATCTTCTTCGTTCTGATCGGCACCAGCATGGATCTCTCCGTGCTCAACCCGATGGATCCGGCCAACCGCCCGGGTCTGGTGATGGCGGCCTTCCTGCTGGTGGTGGCGATCATCGGCAAGGTGGCCTCCGGCTGGACCTACGTCAGCAAGGAGAAGACCAACCGCCTGGTGGTGGGTCTGGGCATGATGCCCCGCGGCGAGGTGGGCCTGATCTTCCTGGGTCTGGGCACCCAGGCCGGCCTGCTCACCCCGGCGCTGGAGGCGGCGATCCTGCTGATGGTGATCGGCACCACCTTCCTCTCCCCGATCCTGCTGAGGGTGGTGCTCAGCCGCCAGGAGAAGCTGGCCGAGCAGCCGGCCTGAGGCTCAAAGTTCGTTCTGCTCAGCCTCAGCGCCCGTCAGCTCAGCTCTCGTCGCGGCGGGAGGCCAGGGTCCAGAAGGCCCCGGCCAGCACGGCCATCAGCCCGAGACTGGCGGCCCAGCTGGGGCTGAGGACCCAGCTCAGACCCAGCTGGGTGATCCCCCCCACGGCAAAGGCCAGCATCACGCTGCTCAGCAGCAGCACGATCTGACGCAGCCCCTCAGGGAGCGGCCCCTGGGTGAGCGCTTCCTCCAGCCGGGCCAGCGGCAGCGAGAGGGGCAGGTACAAGGCCAGAGCCCACAGGGCCGTTCCCGGCAGCAGGCTGGACAGCTCGAGCACGGAGCGAACCCCCCGAAGTGATCCCTAGCATCGACGACCAAGCCATACCTGCGTTGATCGGCCCCCGCTCCGAGCCCTGGACCTATGGCGGCCATGGGGTCCACGCCCTGGCCAGTCGACCGCCGCAGCCCCAGGGCCCGGCGATTTTGCTGGTGCACGGCTTCGGCGCCTCCACCGACCACTGGCGCTACAACATTCCTGCGCTGGCGGAGCACCATGAGGTTCACGCCCTCGACCTGCTGGGCTTTGGCCGCAGCGCCAAGCCCGAGGGGCTGGCCTACGGGGGAGGGCTGTGGCGTGATCAGCTGGTGGCCTACGTGCGCGAGCAGATCGGGCGGCCCACGGTGCTGGTGGGCAATTCCCTCGGCGGCTTTGCCGCCCTGGCGGCAGGGGCGGCCCTGGGCAGCGAGGCGGCCGGGGTGGTGCTGATCAATGCCGCCGGCCCCTTCAGCGACGAGCAGGCCGAGCCGAAGGGCTGGGGCGCGATCACGAAGCGCACGATCGGCGGTGCCCTGTTGCGCAGTCCAGTGCTTCAGCGCCTGCTGTTCGAGAACCTGCGGCGCCCGTCCACGATCCGGCGCACCCTCAATCAGGTCTACATCGATCGCAGCAACGTGGATGACGCGCTGGTGGAGGCGATCCGGCGGCCCTCGCTGGATCCAGGGGCCTTCGGGGTGTTCCGCACGGTCTTTGACATTCCCCGTGGCCAGCCCCTGGACGAACTCTTTGCCCAGCTCAAGGCCCCCCTGCTGCTGCTCTGGGGGATCCGCGACCCCTGGATCAACGCCGCCGGGCGGCGCGCCGCCTTCCAGCGTCACGCTCCAGCCGCCACCACTGAGGTGGTGCTCGACGCCGGCCACTGCCCCCACGATGAAGTGCCCGAGCAGGTGAACGCCGCCCTGCTGGAGTGGCTCTCGAGCCTGCCGGATGCCTGAGCTGCCATGCCCCTGACCCACCGCACCACGCCTTACCCCCATTGGGAGTTCAGCACTGCAGCCGGTGGCGATCTCCTGCGGCTGGTGCCGGAGCGGGGCGGGCTGCTCAGCGGCTGGCGGTGCAACGGCCGTGAGCTGCTCTACCTCGATGAGGCTCGCTTTGCCGATCCGGGCCTCTCGGTGCGGGGTGGCATGCCAGTGCTGTTCCCGATCTGCGGCAACCTCCCCGCTGATCAGCTGCCACTGCCGCAGGGGAGCTTCACGCTCAAACAGCACGGCTTTGCCCGTGATCTGCCCTGGGAGTTGGAGGAGCTGAAGGGAGCTGAGGGCGTGCGCCTGAGCCTGGGCGATAGCCCCGCCAGCCTGGAGATGTTCCCCTTCCCCTTCCGGCTGCAGCTGGAATTACGGCCCCAGCCAGGGGCTCTGGCGATCGCGGTGCTGGTGGACAACCCCGGGCCGGAACCGTTGCCCTTCGCCTTTGGGTTGCATCCGTATTTCGCTGTCACCTCCCTGGCGGCGGCGTCGCTGGAGGGCCTGCCGGAGCGTTGTTTCGACCACGGCACCATGGCGCCAGCCGCCACCGCACCGCTGCTGGAGCGGCTGGAGCAGGGGGTGGATCTGCTGGCGCAGCCTGCTGGTCCGGTGCGCTTGCTGGACGGCCAGGCGGGGGTGGCCCTGGAGCTGCAGGCTGAAGCCCCCTTCAATCTGGCAGTGGTCTGGAGCGATCCGCCCCGCTCGATGGTCTGCCTGGAGCCCTGGACGGCACCGCGGGGCGCCCTGGTGAGTGGTGAGCGGCGGCTGGAGGTGGCCCCTGGGCAGACCTGCCGGCTGGCCTGCCGTTACCAGCTGATCGAGGGTTCCGGGGTCAGCCTTCAGGCTCAAGCGTGATCACAACATTGCCTGTCTTGCGCCCGCTGTCGACATAGCGGTGGGCTGCCACGATCTGATCCAGTGGGTAGTGACGATCGATCACGGGCCTGTAGACCCCGGCCTCGGCCAGCTCAGCGAGCTGGCGCACGTCGCTGGCTTCCACGCTCACCGGACCGGCGATCACCGTCTTGTCGCTGCTGACTGTCTGCCAGGGGCTGAGCAGCATGGCGGCCAGCCCCGCCTGCACCAGCACCAGGCGACCCCCCGGCCTCAGGCAGCCGCGGCTGCGGGCAAAGGGCGCCGTGCCGGCCGTGTCGATGATCACGTCGTAGGTGTCACCGCTCTGGCTGAAATCAGCCTGCTGATAATCGATCACCTGGCTGGCCCCCAGGGAACGGACGAGATCCTGGTTGGCTGCGCTGCACACCCCGCTCACCTCTGCACCCAGGTGACGGGCCAGCTGCACCGCCGCTGTGCCGACGCTGCCTGAGGCACCATTGATCAGGACCCGCTCACCGGGCTGAACCCTGGCCTGGCGCAGAACTGCGAGGGCCGTGGTGCCACCGAAGCAGAGCGCGGCGGCTTCCTTGAAGCTGAGGTTGGAAGGCTTGCGGGCCAGCAGGCCATCCTCCGGCAGGCAGACGTACTCCGCATGGCAGCCCATGGCGGTGTCGCTGAAGGCCACCAGCGGATCACCAGGCCTGAAACGGCTCACATCGCCGCCCACCGCTTCGACGACACCGGCCAGCTCACTGCCCAGGATCGGTTGCTTTGGTCTGGAGAAGCCGAACACCAGGCGGATGATCAGCCCGAAACCGGCGGGCACCTCCAGGCTGCGGATCCTCCAGTCGCCTGAACTCACCGTGGTGGCCCTGACCTGGATCAACACCTCATGGGCTGCGGGGATGGGCTTGGCCACTTCCGTGAGGTGAAGCACTTCAGGTGGTCCGTAGTGTTCATAAACAACGGCTCGCATGGTCGTTGCTCCCAGGACACGGTGTTTGGACCAGTCAGGCTAGATCTCCTGGTTCGGTTGCAGTCTTGCTTGAAATCGTTCCGGGTTCCAAGGATTTTTGGGGCGTATCTGTGCTCGTGTGCGCTCCCTTCCAACCAGCCGATCCAGGCCCAGGAGTCACTCTCTGGTAGCAACCGTCACAACGCCACAGCTCTGATGGGGTGAAGGTTCAGGGGCGGAAGCAGCTTCTAGGGTTCCGGTTCGCGTCAGTTCGCTTCAGCGAGTCCGATGCGGCGTCTGGTCCGAGAGAAGCTCACCGGGGTCACCCGGTTGCACGGAGGGATAAAAGCCCGGGAGACCGCAACCCCACCTCCGTGTTGTGCCATGACCGCATCTTCAGGCCCGGAAGGGGCCTTCGACCGTCGTACCCAGGCGCCGCCCTCTGGACGCCAGGGAGCTGAGGCCCTTGAGAAGGAGGCCCGCCTGCCGCTCACAGGCTGGCAGCAGGAGGTGGACCAGGGCCTGCGCTACGGGCTTGAGGCGGCTGAGAGCATTGTTGATCGGCGCATCTCCACCTTCTCCCGTGGTGAGCTGCCCCACTACGCGGGCATCAACACCTTCATGAAGGCGCCCTACATTGAAGACGTGAACCGCGTCGGTGAGTTCGATGTGGCGATCCTGGGCGTGCCCCACGATTCCGGCACCACCTACCGCCCCGGCACCCGCTTCGGTCCCCAGGGGATCCGGCGCATCTCGGCGCTCTACACGCCCTACAACTACGAAATGGGCGTCGACCTGCGCGAATCGATCAGGCTCTGCGACGTCGGCGACATCTTCACGATTCCGGCCAACAACGAGAAGAGTTTCGATCAGATCTCCAAGGGCGTGGCTCACGTGTTCGCCAGTGGCGCCTTCCCGATCATCCTCGGCGGCGATCATTCGATCGGCTTTCCCACCGTGCGCGGCGTCTGCCGTCACCTGGGTGACAAGAAAGTCGGCATCATCCACTTCGATCGTCATGTCGACACCCAGGAGATCGACCTTGACGAACGCATGCACACCTGCCCCTGGTTCCATGCCACCAACATGGCCAACGCTCCGGCCCGCAACCTGGTGCAACTGGGCATCGGCGGCTGGCAGGTTCCTCGCGAGGGGGTGAAGGTCTGCCGCGAGCGGGGCACCAACGTGCTCACCGTCACCGACATCTGCGACATGGGCCTGGAGGCGGCGGCGCAGTTCGCGATCGAGCGCGCCACCGATGGCACCGACTGCGTCTACATCTCCTTCGACATCGACTGCATCGACGCCGGTTTCGTGCCCGGCACGGGCTGGCCCGAGCCCGGTGGGCTGCTGCCGCGCGAAGCGCTCAAGTTGCTGGAGCTGATCGTGCGCAACGTGCCGGTCTGCGGCCTTGAAGTGGTGGAGGTTTCACCTCCCTACGACATCAGCGACATGACGTCGCTGATGGCCACGCGGGTGATCTGCGACGTGATGGCCCACCTGGTGGTCAGTGGTCAGCTGCCCCGCAAGCAGAAGCCGGCCTGGCTGCATGAAGCCTGCAACATGGCCGTCGATCAGAGGTGGAGGTGAGCCATGCATGAGGTCGACATGACCAAGTGCCTGCTTCTCTCCCTGCAGGAGTGGAAGCGTGGGCAGGAGCCCCACACCCCGGTGGTGGCGGCGGTGCATCTGCAGGTGGGTGATTTCACCTGCGTGGAGCCGGAGGCGCTGCGGTTCACCTTCGCCGCCGCCGTGCAGGGCACCTGGCTCGATGGCTCGACGCTTGAGATCGACACCGTGCCCCTGCGGGCCCGTTGCCTGGGCTGCTTCAGCGAGTACAGCCCTGATCGGGAGCGGGCCTACCGCTCCCCCTGCTGCGATCGGCCCATGGAGGAGATCCTCAGCGGCCGTGAGCTGCGCATCCGCTCCGTCGACTACAGCCTGCCGCACCAGACCTCAGATTCCGATGCCGCCGCCGTTCCCTCGCGCTGATCCCATGCACATGCCCCTCAGCGACACCCTCGGCCTCAACCTGATGGCCGCCAATCAGCACCAGGCGGAGCACAACCGCGAGCACTTCGAGGCCTGGAACCTGCTCTGCCTCAACGTGATGAGCAGCCCCGGCGCCGGCAAGACCTCTCTGCTGGAGCGCACGATCACGGCGCTGGCACCTCAGCTGGAGATGGCCGTGCTGGAGGGTGACATGACCACCCAGCTCGATGCCCAGCGCCTCGAAGCGGTGGGTGTGCCGGTGGTTCCGATCACCACGGGCCGCGCCTGCCATCTCGATGCCGCAATGGTCAGTGGTGGTCTGCGCCAGCTCCAGGCACAGCTCAATCCTGCCGATCTCGATCTGCTCTGGGTCGAGAACGTTGGCAACCTGGTCTGTCCGGCTGAATTTGAGGTGGGCGAGCACCTCAAAGTGGCTCTGCTCAGTGTCACCGAGGGCGACGACAAGCCGCTCAAGTACCCGGTGATGTTCCGCGAAGCTGATTGCGTCCTGATCACCAAGGTGGATCTGCTCCCCTACCTCCCCGTTGAGGTGGAGCGCATCGAGGCGCACATCCGCGCCGTCAACCCCGGCGCCGAGGTCTTCCAGGTTTCGGCCAGCAGCGGCGCCGGGCTCGAGGCCTGGCACCAGTGGGTGCTGGCCACCACCCGGGAGCACACCCGCCCGTCCGTGCTGGCGGAGGTGGGATGAGCAGCCTGCACTCCCCGGCCTCCGCCGATCCGCTCACTGAACCGCAGCTCAGCTGGCAGCGGCGCAAGCTTGATCTGCTCAGCCAGGGGGTGAGCTATGCCCTGGCCAGCTTCGTGGATCTGCACGGCACCAGTAAGGCCAAGGCGGTGCCGCTGGACCATTTCGAGGCGATGCTTGCAGGCTCCGAACTGTTCACCGGTGCCGCCCTCGATGGCGTTCCCCAGGATGTCAGCGACGACGAAGTGGCCGCCATTCCCGACCTGGCCACAGCCACGGTGCTGCCGTGGCGCCGTGATGTGGTCTGGCTGGCCAGCAGCCTGCACCTGCATGGGCAGCCCTTCGAGGCCTGCAGCCGCAACATTCTGATTCGTGCCCTCGACGAGGCCCAGCGGATGGGATTCCGCTTCAACCTGGGCATCGAGACCGAATTCTTTGTGCTGCGTTGTGGCGCCGATGGAGCCCTCCGGCCCGCCAGCTCCCGCGACACCCTCGAGAAACCCTGCTACGACCTCACCGGTCTGCTCGACAACCTGCCCTGGCTCGATGAGCTGGTTCAGGCGATGAATGATCTCGGCTGGGGGGTGTACTCCTTCGATCACGAAGACGGCAATGGCCAGTTCGAGACCGACTTCGCTTATGCCGAGGCGCTCACCATGGCGGACCGCCTCACCTTCTTCCGGCTGATGCTCAAGGAGATCACCCACCGCCATGGGCTGATCGCCAGCTTCATGCCCAAGCCCTTCAGCGATCGCACCGGCAGCGGCGCCCACTTCAACATGTCGCTGGCGGATCCGGCCACGGGCCGAAATCTCTTCGCGGGCGACACCCCTGGCGCCATCACCCCATTGGCGGAGCAGTTCATCGCCGGCATCCTGCGCCATGCCCCGGCGATCTGCGCCGTGATCGCCCCCACGGTGAACAGCTACAAGCGCCTGGTGGCCCAGGGCTCCATGAGTGGCTTCACCTGGGCGCCAGTGTTCGTCTGCTACGGCAACAACAACCGCACCAACATGTTGCGGATTCCATCCGCCGGTGGCCGGGTGGAATGCCGCGCTGCCGACAGTGCCTGCAATCCCTATCTCGGAGCAGCGATGATCCTCGCGGCCGGACTGGAAGGCATCCGGGAGGAGCTGGATCCAGGCGACCCCAATCTCGTCAATGCCTACCGGCTCAGCGCCGAGCAGCGGGCCGAGAGGGGGCTGAGGGTTCTGCCACGAACCCTTGGTGACGCGATTGAGGCCTTTGCCGCTGATCCACTCTCCCGCTCGGTGTTCGGTGATGCCATGGCCGACGCGTTCATCGACTACAAACGAGCCGAATGGGCCGAGTATCACGGCTGCGTGTCGGAGTGGGAATTGAGGCGTTATCTCGAATTCCTCTGAGCCATCGCCGCCACGCTTTTTTACTCCCAAGCATGTATTGCTTTGCCGCCTTTCTTTGCTAATCAACCCATGACCTCCAATCCGCGCCCTGACCTCAGCTCCACCTCCATGTCCACCACCGCCCGCTCGGTTTCTCAGCAGCAACGCCCGTCTCATCCGCGCCGGCGCCGTCAACGTCTGCTTGGCCTCGGCCTGACGGCGCTGCTCGGCGGTGGGTTGCTGGCCAGCTGCCAGAGCCCTCCGAAGCCAGGTGCCACCCCCGTGCGCATTGGCTACAGCGCCTGGCCCGGCTGGATTCCCTGGAAGGTCACCGAGGAGAAGGATCTCTTCACCGCGGCGGGGGTGCCGGTGACCCTGCAGTGGTTCGATGGCTACCTCGATTCGATCAATGCGCTCAACGCCGGGCAGCTTGATTGCAACAGCCAGACGCTCAACGACACGATCAGCTCGATCGCCGGTGGTGCCGACCTGCGGGTGGTGCTCACCAACGACAATTCCACCGGTAATGACCAGATCATCGCTGCCCAGGGCATCGCGGACGTCACTCAGCTCAAGGGCCGCAAGGTGGCTGCTGAGGAGGGCACGGTCGATCACTACCTGCTGCTGCTGGGCCTGAAGAAAGCGGGGCTCACGTCCAAGGACATCGAATTCGTGCCCCTGGAAACGGGGGCAGCAGCAGCGGCTTTCGTGGCCGAGAAGGTGGATGCCGTTGGTGTGTTCGCTCCCTTCACCACCCAGGCGCTCAAGCGCTCCGGCAGCACCACCTTGGTCTCCTCCAAGGAGTTCCCGGGTGCCATCAGCGATCACCTGGTCTGCCGCACGGAGTTCGTCGAGAAGAACCCCGAGCAGCTGCAGAAGGTGGTGAATGCCTGGTTCGCCACCCTCAAGGAGATCAAGGCCAACCCTGGCCCCAGCCTCACGATCCTGGCGGCCAGGGCTGGGGTGAGCGAGGCCGAATACAAGGAGTACGACGCCGGCACCACGATCTTCACGCTCGAGCAGAACCGTGAGGCGCTCAAGCCAGGCAGCACCATGGCTTCGCTCCCCTTTGCCGCAGCTGAGATCAGCACCTTCCTGCAGGAGGTGGGACTGGCCAAGACGCCGCCTGATCTCACCAAGCTCTTCGATGCGCGCTTCGTCGACGCGGCGCCATGAGGAATCCCTGGTTGCTCGGTCCGCTCGGGATCGGCGTGGTCCTGCTGGTCTGGTCGCTGATCAGTCTCAGCGGCACGGTGGATCCCCTGTTCCTGCCCAGCCCGCCGGCGGTCTGGCAGGCGGCCAGTGATCAGTTCCAGGGGGGGATCCTGGTGGGAGATGCCATCGCCAGCATCCGGCGGGTGTTCCTGGGCTTCGCCCTCTCCGCGGCCCTGGCCCTGCCCCTGGGGATCGCCATGGGCAGCAATCCGCTGATTTGCCGCCTGCTGGAGCCCCTGCTGGGTCTGATCCGCTACATGCCGGCGCCGGCCTTCATCCCCCTGCTGATCATCTACTTCGGTCTGGGGGAGTTGCCCAAAGTGCTGTTGATCTTCGTCGGCACCTTCTTCTTCAACACCCTGATGATCATGGATGCGGTGAAATTCGTGCCGCCGGAGCTGATCGAGACGGCCCTCACCCTTGGGGGCCGTGGCTTGCCGATCCTCACCCGCGTGGTGGCCCCCTTCATCGCTCCCCAGGTGATCGATGCCTACCGCATCAACATGGCCTCGGCCTGGAACCTGGTGATCGTGGCGGAGCTGGTGGCGGCCAACGAGGGCCTGGGCAAGCGCATCAGCCTGGCCCAGCGCTTCCTGCGCACCGATGAGATCTTCGTGGGCCTGATCGTGATCGGCCTGATCGGGCTGATCATCGATCTGGGCTTCCGCTTTCTGCTGCGCCGCAGCTGCGCGTGGGCCAACTGAGATGCATCTTTCCGTCAACGGCGTCAGCAAAACCTTCGGCGACGGTCGCCACGCCAAGTTGGTGCTCGACGACATCAGCTTTTCGATCGATTCCGGCGAATTCGTGGCCCTGGTGGGCAGCTCCGGCTCGGGTAAGTCCACGGTGATGCGCCTGATCGCCGGCCTGGAGCGCCCCAGTGCTGGTGTGATCGCCCTGGACGGCAAGTCGGTGCGCGGGCCCGGCTCCGACCGGGGCATGGTGTTCCAGAAGTACAGCCTCTACCCCTGGATGACCGCGGCCCAGAACGTGGCCTTCGGCATGACGCTGCAGGGATTGCCCAAGGCCCTGGTCCGGGAGCGTACGGGCTATTTCCTGGAGGTGGTCGGGCTGCAGGATGCCGCCCGGCGTCTGCCGCGGGAGCTCTCCGGCGGCATGCAGCAGCGGGTGGCGATCGCTCGCGCCCTGGCGGCCGACCCCAAGGTGGTGCTGCTGGATGAACCCTTCGGCGCCCTGGATCTGCAGATCCGTGAATCGATGCAGGAGTTTCTCTATCAGCTCTGGGAGCGCTCCGGGCTCACGGCTCTGCTGATCACCCACGACCTCGAGGAGGCGCTGCTGCTGGCCAAACGGGTTCACATCATGGCGCCGCGACCGGGGCGCATCGTGAGAACGGTGGAGGCTGATCTGGATCGTTCCAACCTGGCCCACCTGAGGGTGTCCCCGCCGTTCCTGGAGCTGCGGGAAGAGCTGGTCAACACCCTGCGCAACCTAGATGGCGCTGCCATCTGAAGCGGCCGCCATGGACGCTTCAGGCGATCAGTTCGGCCAGCGCCCTTTTCTGGAGGCGGAGCTGTATCGCTCCGCCTCTGTTGCAGAGCGTGAGCGGCAGGTTTACGCACCACGCTTCTGGCATCCGGTGGCTCCGCTCTCCAGCCTGCCGGAGGGTTCAGCCCTGCCTCTCGAGCTGCTGGATCAGCCCCTGCTGCTCACCCATCCCCCCGGCGGGCCGCCGCGGGCGTTCCTCAACCGCTGCCCGCACCGCGGGGTGGCCCTGCTGCCTCCGGCTCAAGCGGCCCAGCCCTGCCGACGTCTCATCTGTCCCTACCACGGCTGGACCTACGACCTCGGTGGCAGCCTGCGGGCCGCGGCCCGGGAAGCGGAGTTCGTGGATCCCTTCGCACGCGAGGACTGGCCCCTGATCCAACTGGCCTGCGCGGTGCGCGGCTCGATGCTCTGGGTGTCGATCGGCCAGGATCCGCTGCCCCTCGAGCACCAGCTGGATCTGGTGGAGCAGGAGCTGGGCCCGGCCCTGGAGCGGCCAAGGGTGCTGCTGGCCAGCCTGGAGTCGGAACTGGCCTGCAACTGGAAGATCGCCCACGACAACACCCTCGACGATTACCACGTGGCGATCGCGCACCCCACCACCCTGCACCGCCAGCAGGGGCCTGTGCGCCACTACCGGCATCGCTTCGCCGATCACACCAACCTCCTGGCCACCCCGGTCCCCCTTCAGGGCAGCGGCGCTGATGCGGAGGCACCGGAGTTCCTCACCTTCGGCGCGCCGCCCTGGATTCATCTGCTGGCCTGGCCCGATGGGCGTCTGGCCTTGATCAGTTTTCCTCCCCGCGATCTGGGTCGCTGCCGCCTGCAGGTGTGGTTGTTGGGTGATCCCGCCCAGACGGACCTGGGCGAAGCCTGGATCGAGGAGCTGCGCTCCTTCCTGGACGAAGACCGGGCCCTGGTGGAGTCGGCTCAGAGGGGCTACACCAGTGGCCTGACGCCTGGCCCGGCCCATCGGCTGGAGCGGCGGATCCTGCACCAGCAGGCGCTGTATGCGCGGATCACGGGCCTGGAGCCGCCGTTTTCAGCTCGCGCCTGAGCCAGGCGGCCATGGCGGTGTTGATCTGCAACAGATCGGCCACGGGCTGGTTCGTGAAGGGAAGGGTGGGCAGATAGCCGTCGGGGCCGAATTCCGGGGTGAGCGTGAAGCGTTCCATGCCGCGCGCTCGGGCCCGATCCAGAATCAGCTGCCAGCAGGCCTGGTGCGCCTCCAGGGCCTCGGCGTGCTCTGGCGCGAAGGGGTGGCCCACCTGGGGCCCCTGAGCATGCCCCACCCGGGCGTGGATGTGGTCCACCCGCCCAGCGATTGCCTGGATCGGCTCCAGGTCCGGCGTCATCAGCCGCTCGCAGGCCACGCACCAGTGGCTGAGGTCGGCGGTGAGCCTCAGATCCGGGTAGCGACTGATCCAGTCCTGAATGCGCCAGGGGTCCGCCAGGCTGCGCGAACGGTGGGTTTCGAACGTCACCGGTGCCTGGGCGGCGGCGGCCAGCTCCAGCGCCTGGTCCCAGAACCACTGTTGCTCCGCCCAGGTCCAGCTGTCGCTGCCGGTGATCACCGTGATCCGCAGCGGCTCGAGTCGGCGGCAGCGCTCCAGCTGCCTGGCCAGTTGCTGAAGATGCTCTGCCGCTGTCATGGCGAGATCGGGCACGTAGCCGTTGCCCGTGACCAGCTCCACGATCAGGGTGAGTTCGGCGGCGGCAAACTCGGCCACCACCGTGCCGGGATCAGAGCCTGCCAGGGCTGGATGGTCGAGGTTGGCCTCCACACCATCGAAGCCGCTGTGGCGTGCCTGGTGAATCGCTTCCTGCAGGCTGCCCTGGAATCCCCAGAGGCTGTGCAGGATCAGGGCCTGCACGGGCTCACCCATGCGATTGGCCTTGGAGAGGATTCAGCGGCCGCTGGTGTGCTCCTGTGCGGCCGTGGCCTGCTCCGATTCCAGCAGGTTGGGCTGGATGCCGAGGTAGACCGCCTCGCGGAACAGGGCCCGGCGGGCTTCGGCATTCCCGCAGGCTCGGGCTTCGGCCATCCGCTGACGCAGCGACAGCAGCAGGGCCTGCTGGCGGGGATCCTGGATGGTGTGGGCCATGGGGAGTATTCCTGCACCGGTCTTGACCGGGCTCTCAGACCCATCAGCCTACCGAGAGTTCGCCCAGGCAGATGGAGCCCCTCACCAGCCCTGGTGACCCTGAGGCCTTCTGGAGCCAGCCCCTCCCCGAGTTGCTGGCGGAGCTGCGCACCAGCGAGGCCGGCCTCAGCAGCGGCGAGGCCGCTCGCCGCCTTCTGGAGCACGGCCCCAACGCCCTGGCGCCGCCGGCGCGGGGTGGGGCGCTGCGGTTGCTGCTGCGTCAGTTCAGCAGCCCGATCATCCTGATCCTGAGCGGCGCGGCGCTGCTCTCGTTCCTGCTTGATTCGCCCACCGATGGGCTGATCATCCTGGTGATCGTGCTGATCAGCGGCCTGCTGGGCTTCTGGCAGGAGAACGGCGCCGCCGGGGCAGTGGCCCAGCTGCTCAAGGCCGTTCAGACCACTGCGGTGCTGCGCCGCGATGGCGGCGACCAGGCCGTGCCGGTGGCGGAGGTGGTGCCGGGCGATCTGCTGGTGCTCTCCGCCGGTGCCGCCATCCCGGCCGACTGCCGCCTGATCGACGAAACCGACCTGAGTGTCAACGAGGCGGCCCTCACCGGTGAGAGCTTTCCGGTGAGCAAGCACCCGGTGGCGGTGGCCGCCGACGCCCCGCTGGCCAAGCGCGCCAACGTGCTGTTCCTCGGCACCCATGTGGTGAGCGGCAGCGGCACCGCCGTGGTGGTGCGCACCGGCGGCGCCACCCAGTTCGCATCGATCGCCGAACGACTGCGCCAGCGCAGCCCCGAAACCAAATTCGAGCGGGGCGTGCGGCGCTTCGGGGCGCTGCTGCTGGAAGTCACCCTGGTGCTGGTGATCGCGATCTTCGCCGTCAACGTGTTCCTGCGGCGGCCGGTGGTGGATTCGTTCCTGTTTGCGTTGGCCCTTGGGGTGGGGCTCACGCCCCAGCTGCTGCCGGCGATCATCTCGGTGAACCTGGCCCAGGGGGCCCGGCGCATGGCCGCCCGGCAGGTGATCGTCAAGCGGCTCTCGTCGATCGAGAACTTCGGCAGCATGACGATCCTCTGCTCCGACAAGACCGGCACCCTCACCGAAGGCAGCGCCCGGGTGCAGCGAAGCTGTGGCGTGCATGGCGAGGCCAACCCGGCGGTGCTGCTGCACGCGGCGGTGAACGCCTCGTTTGAAACGGGCTTCAGCAACCCGATCGATGCGGCGCTCCGCGAGGCAGCGGTCGCGAGCGACGGTCCCGAAGGCGCTCGCGGCCCGCTCGATCTCTCCGCCTGGACCAAGCTCGATGAGATCCCCTTCGACTTCAGCCGCAAGCGGCTCAGCGTGCTGGCCCGCGCCGACGGCACCCCGGTGTTGATCACCAAGGGGGCGTTCCTCAAGGTGCTGGAGGTGTGCGACCGGGCCGAAACCGCCAGCGGCGCTGTGCTGCCCCTGGCGGCGGTGGAGGCCCAACTGCGCGAGCTCTACGCCGAATGGAGCTCCGAGGGATTCCGGGTCCTGGCCGTGGCGGTGCGGCGCTGGCAGGACCAGGGGCCCCTGGTGCCGCGGGCGGTGAGCCGCCAGGACGAAACCGGCATGAGCCTGCTGGGGCTGCTGGCCCTCAGCGATCCGCTGCAGCCGGGGGTGCATGACACCGTGGCCGAGCTGGAGCGCCTCGGGGTGCGCCTCAAGATGATCACCGGCGATAACGCCCTGGTGGCGGCACGGGTGGGCCGCGAGGCGGGGCTTCGCAATCCGGAGGTGCTGACCGGCGCCCAGCTGCAGCGGCTCTCCGACACCGCCCTGCCTGTGCGGGCCGGGGAGGTGGACGTGTTCGCCGAGATCGAGCCAAGCCAGAAGGAACGGCTGATCCATGCCCTGCGCCGTGCCGGCCACGTGGTGGGTTACCTGGGCGATGGCATCAACGACGCCCCGGCGCTTCATGCCGCCGATGTGGGTCTCTCGGTGCAGGGGGCGGTGGATGTGGCCAAGGAAGCCGCCGACATCGTGCTGCTCGAGCCCGACCTGGCGGTGCTCCTGGCCGGCATCCGCGAGGGCCGCCGCACCTTCGCCAACACGCTCAAGTACGTGTTCATGGCCACCAGCGCCAACTTCGGCAACATGGCCTCGATGGCGGGTGCCTCGCTGCTGCTGCCCTTCCTGCCGCTGCTGCCCAAGCAGATCCTGCTCACCAACCTGCTCACCGATCTGCCGGAGATGACCATCTCCACCGACCGGGTCGATCCCGACTGGATCAGCCAGCCGCACCGCTGGAGCATCCCCTTCATCCAGAGGTTCATGGTCGTGTTCGGGCTGGTGAGCTCTGTCTTCGACTACCTCACCTTCGCGGTGCTGCTGTTGCTGCTCCACGCCGATGCCGCCCAGTTCCGCAGCTGCTGGTTTGTGGAATCGGTGATCTCGGCCGCCTCGATCGTGCTGGTGATCCGCACCCGCGGCCCCCTGCTCCACAGCCGCCCCTCCCGGGCGCTGGTGGTGGCCACCATCGCCGTGGTCGCCCTCACCCTGCCCCTGCCCTGGACGCCGTTGGGGCGGCTGTTCGGCTTCGTGCCTCTGCCGGCGGAGTTCCTGCTGCCGCTGCTGTTGATCCTTCTGGCCTACGTGGCTAGCGCCGAGCTGGCCAAGGGCTGGTTCTACCGCCGCTGGTCCGGTTGACGGCCGCCTGGGGCGGCCTCCCCGCTCCAGGCGATGCCCGCCAGCTCCGCCAGGTCCCGATGCCAGCTGGCCAGGTCCTCCCGGCGCAGTCGGCCCAGGTGATCGTGCCCGCAAGCCCGCGCCATCACCTGCATCAGCGCCACCGTCGCCCGCAGGAAGCGCTCCAGCCGCAGGGCGGCATGCTCCACCTCCAGCCGACGACGCAGCTGAGGGTCCTGGGTGGCCACCCCGGCCGGGCAGCGGTTGGTGTGGCAGATGCGGGAGCCGACGCAGCCGATCGCCTGGATCGCGGCATTGGCCAGGGCGATCCCATCGGCCCCCAGGGCCAGGGCCTTGATGCAGTCCGCCGGGGTGCGCAGACCGCCGGTGACGATCAGCGTGACCTGCCCGCCGACGCCGCTTTGGTCGAGATGGGCCCGGGCCCGGGCCAGGGCAGGAATGGTGGGCACGGCGATGTGATCGCGGAAGAGCAGCGGAGCCCCGCCGGTGCCGCCGCCACGACCGTCGAGGATCAGGCAATCGACCCCGGCCTCGAGGGCGAAATCGAGATCATGCTCGATGTGCTGGGCACTCAGCTTCATGCCCACCGGGATGCCGCCGCTGAGCTCCCGCACCCGATCGCCGAAGGCGCGGAAATCGGCCGGGCTGTGGAGATCGCTGAACACAGCTGGGGAACAGGACGGCTGTCCCTCCGGGATGCCGCGGATCTCGGCGATGCGGGCGGTGACCTTGGCGCCGGGCAGATGGCTGCCGGTGCCGGTCTTGGCGGCCTGGCCGGCCTTGAAATGGAAGGCCTGCACCTGCGAGAGCACCTCCTCGCGGTAGCCGAACATCGCCGGCGCGAGCTCGTAGAGATAGCGGTGATTGGCGGCCTGCTCCTCGGGCAGCATGCCCCCTTCGCCGGAGCAGATGCCCGTGCCGGCCCGCTCCGCGCCCGTCGCCAGGGCCTGCTTGGCCTCCTCGGAGAGGGCACCGAAGCTCATGTCCGACACCAGCAGGGGGATCTCCAGCCGCAGGGGACGCCGCGCCCGGGGACCGATCACCAGCTCCGTGCTGACCGCCGCGTCGCCAGCTAGGGGCCGACGGGCCAGCTGGGCCGTGAGGATCTGGATGTCGTCCCAGAGGGGGAGGAGGGAGCGTGGCACCCCCATGGCCGCCACCGGCCCCTCGGCCCCCATGCGATCGAGACCATGCTCGGCGAGCTGGTGGATCAGCTCCAGGTTGGGCTCTTCCGCCGTGGCCCGGGGCTCAGGCATCCCGTGGTGGTCGGGTTCCTCGGGGTCCGCATCGTTGCCGTCACCTTCTTCAATGCCGTCACCTTCGCCGTCAGCGTCGACGGAAAAGGTGGTGCCCACCCGATCGGCGGGGACGCGGGCATGGGTGCCATCGCAGTAAGGGGGGGTGGCGGTCTGCTTGCAGCGGCACAGGAGCGCCTTGCCGCCTCTCTCGGCCACGAAGGCGAGGGGAGTGAAGCCGCTGCCCTCGTGGGATCCATCGCAGAACGGTTGATCCGATGAGCGGCCGCAGGCGCAATAGAAGTAGTCCTTTCCCTCCTCCAGGTTCACGCTGATGGGCGTCGTGGCGGCAACCGTCGGTGCAGACATCGGAGGTTTCCCAGAGGTTCGAAGGCCGGTGGCCTGTTCCCAGTGTGAGGGCCCTGGATCCGAGCCAGGATCCGAAGATCCGAGCCGGACATCGATCCGACCTTCCCTGTGTCACGCCATCGTCGCCTGCCCGGTGAGCCTGCGCCTGGGGCCCATGGGACCTGGTCGTTAAGGTGATCGCAGGCCTGCCTGAGAGGGCAGTACCGACGCGCCGAACCGCCATCAGGCTGCCGGCGACCAGATGTCAGCGGAGGATGGGCTTGGGGCTGCGCAGCACCCTGCGATACGCCGCCCTGGCTCTCCTGCTGGTGGGTCTGATCGTCTCCGGGGGGCTGCGGGCGCAACGGCAGGAGCCCGTGATCGTCACGGCGCTGATGCCGGCGCCGTTTGCGGAGGCCACAGCACCGATCGTGGAGCGCTTCAACCGCCGCCACCCGGGCATCGATCTGCGGGTGAACCGGGGGCCCTTCGAGACCGAGGCCATCTCCGATCTGGCGATCAGCAGCCTGCTGCTGGGGGACAGCCCCTACGACCTGCTGCTGATGGATGTCACCTGGACGCCGAAGTACGCCGCGGCGGGCTGGCTTGCGCCCCTGGAGCCGCTGCTGGGGGAGGACGCCCTCGCCGGGGTGGTGCCGGGCGCCAGGGAGGGCAACCGCTTCGATGGCCACCTCTGGCGGATCCCACTAGTGGCCGACATGGGTCTGCTCTACTGGCGCACCGATCTGATGGCGGCGCCCCCGCGCACCCCCGACGAGCTGATGGCCACCGCCGGCGCACTGCAGCGGGCTGGCCGGGTGCGCTGGGGCTACGTCTGGCAGGGCCGCCAGTACGAGGGACTGAGCTGCGTGTTTCTGGAGGTGCTGCGTGGCTTCGGCGGGCAGTGGCTTTCCGCCTCGGGTGATCGAGTGGAGCTGGGCAGCCCGGCGGGGGTGGCCGCGGCCTCCTGGCTGCGGCAGCTGATTGATCTGGGCATCACCCCCCGGGCGGTGGCCAATTTCGCCGAACCGGAGGCTCTGCAGAGCTTCGAGGCCGGCGATGCCGCCCTGATGCGCAACTGGCCCTACGCCTGGGCCGAGCTGCAGAAACCCGGCAGCCAGGTCAGGGGGAAGGTGGGCGTGACCACGATGGTGGCCGCTCCCGGGGGCAGCCCAGCCGCCACCCAGGGCAGCTGGGGCTTGTCCTTGGTGAGCCAGAGCCCCCATCCCCGCGAGGCTGCGCTGGTGATCGCCGCCCTCACGGCACCGGAGGTTCAGAAGGACCTGGCAAGGCGGCTGGGTTACACCCCCACCCTCTCGGCCCTGTTCGAGGAGCCGGAGCTGGTGGCGGCGAACCCGGTGCTGCCGGAACTGCGCCGGGCGCTGGAGGCCACGGTGCTGCGTCCGCTCAGCCCGCTCTATGCCCAGCTCAGCGACATCCTGCAGCGGCAGCTCAGCGAGGTGATCACCGGCGAGCGGGAGGCCGCCGAGGGCATGGAGCGGGCCCAGCGCCTCAGCAACCAGCTGCTGCGGGCCAGCGGCGTGGGGGCCAGTGGCGTGGGGGCCAGTGCCAGTGGCGTGGAGGCGAGGTCATGACCCTGCTGCTCACCCTGCCCGCCCTGCTGCTGCTGGCGCTGGTCTTTGCCGTGCCGCTGCTGCGTTACGGCTGGCTCAGCTTCCACGCCGACTCAGTGATCACCGGCCTGCAGCCGGTGCCCAACGGCGGCGCCAACTGGCTGCGCCTGATCGAGGACGAGCGCTTCTGGCAGGACACCGTTCAGACCCTGCGTTTCGCTGGGCTGTCGGTGGCGCTGGAGCTGCTGCTGGGGCTGGCCCTGGCCTTGCTGCTGCACCAGAGCTGGCGTGGCCGCACGGCGGTGCGCACGATCACCCTGCTGCCCTGGGCCCTTCCCACCGCAGTGATGGCCCTGGGCTGGCGCTGGATCTTCAACGATCCCTACGGGCCGATCAACGCCCTGGTGCAGGCGCTGGGACTGCCGGCGCTGCCCTTCCTGAGCAGCCCTGCCAGCACCTGGCTCGTGGTGGTGCTCGCGGATGTCTGGAAGACCACGCCCTTCGTGGCCCTGTTGTTGCTGGCCGGGCTGCAGTCGATCCCCACTGACCTCTACGAGGCCTTCGCCCTCGAGGGCGGCACGTCGGCTCAGGCCCTGCGTCGGATCACCCTGCCGCTGTTGTTGCCCTATGCCTTCCTTGCCGTGCTGTTCCGCCTCGCCCAGGCCCTGGGGGTGTTCGATCTGGTGCAGATCCTCACCGGCGGAGGGCCGGCAGGCAGCACCGAAACCCTGGCTCTCTATTCCTACCTCTCGGCCATGCGTTTTCTCGATTTCGGCTATAGCGCCACCGTGATGCTGGGGATGTTCGTGCTGTTGCTGGGGCTCACCGCCGCTCTGCTGCTGGGCCGGCGCTGGCTGGCGGGGGGGAGGTCCTGATGCGGTTCCGTCGCCTGGCCGTGCTGCTCGTGCTGCTCTGGAGCCTGCTGCCTCTGCTCTGGCAGCTGTACACCTCCCTGCGCACGGGTTCGGCCCTGATCACTCCCCAGCCGGGCCTGGCGGGCTGGACCATGGAGAACTACCGCCAGATCCTCTCGGGTGATCCACCCTTCTGGCGCTTCCTGCTCAACAGCACGGTGGTGGGACTGGCCAGCACCGCCCTGACCCTGCTGCTGGCCATCCCCTGCGCCTATGGATTGCAGCGGCAGCCGGCCAGGACGCGGGCGGTGCTGAGCGGTGTACTGCTCGCTGCGGCGGTCTTCCCCTATGTGCTGCTCTTCCTGGCGCTGCTGGAGCTGGCCCGGCGTTTTGGGCTGGCCAACCAACTGCTGGCGTTGAGCCTGCCCTATGCCGGCCTCTCGCTTCCCCTGGCGGTGCTGCTGCTGGGGGCGTCGTTCCGGGATCTGCCGCCGGAGCTGGAGGAGTCTGCCGTGCTGGAGGGCCTCAACCTCTGGCAGCGGCTGCGCTGGGTGCTGTTGCCGCTGATCGCCCCTGCCAGCGCCAGCACCGGGCTGCTGGTGTTCCTGTTCAGCTGGAACGAGTATCCGATCGCTCTCACCTGGATCAGCCGCCAGGAGCTGCTCACCCTGCCCATCGCCATCGCCCGCATCGCCGGTTCCTCCGTGTACACCGTTCCCTATGGCGCCTTCGCGGCGGCCACCGTGCTGGGCAGCCTGCCGCTGCTGGCCCTGGTGGTGATCTTCCAGAAACCGATCGTGGCGGGTCTGACCCAGGGGGCCGTCAAATGAGCAGCGTTCAGCGGCCTCAGGGCCTGGTGCTTGAGGCGCTGGAGCGTCGCGTCGGCAGCAACCTTGTGCTCGACGGCCTCACCCTCAGCGTGGCGCCTGGGGAATGCCTGGCGCTGCTGGGCCCCAGCGGCTGC
>NZ_JAGQBY010000109.1:0-10773 GCF_024345875.1 Synechococcus sp. EJ6-Ellesmere | reverse complement strand
GTGGTGACGTGTTCCACGGCGTGGCCAGCGCTGGTTCACGGCCATCGTGGCCGAGCTAGCCAGATCCGGCTTCTCCTGACCCATCAGACGAGGGGCACCCAGGGCTTGACAGTCCATAGGAGTGTCATTGATGAGGGGGATAGAAGCCCATCTCGCAGGTAGGCCTTCCTGCAAAGCTGTGCCGAGAGGTCTTCTTACCTTCTCAAGGGCCCCTAGGATGTTCCCATCTGATCATCCCTGGAGCGAGGGCCATGCATGCCGTCAGCGTCAGCGGCCTGAAGAACAACCCAGCCGAGGCCCTGCGCCAGTCCAAGCAGGGCGTGGTCGTCGTGCTCAACCGGGATCATCCCGATGCGGTGTTGATGGGGCTGGATCAGGATGGTCTCCTGCAGGCACCGGGTGTGCGGCCCGCGCTGGCCACCGCCCTGTTCCGCGATGGTGAGCTGTCCCTGGCCCGTGCCGCCCGTGTCGCGCAGATGGACACCTCGGCCTTCATCTCCCACCTCTCACGGCTGGGCATCCCGGTGATCCGCCTGACGGAAGCAGAAACCAACGCCGACCTCGACACCCTGGAGCAATGGCTGCAGTCGTCATCAGCGACGCCAGCCCGCTGATCAGCCTGGCCCGTGTGAACGGGATCGGCTGGCTCAAGGAGCTGTTCAAAGAGGTGCTCATCCCGGAGGTCGTGGCCGATGAGGTGCTCACCGGAGGCTTCCCTGCGGAAGAAGCACGCATCACCACAGCGCTGGAGGCGGGCTGGTTGCGCATCGTCAACACCATCCCGTCAGCTCCTGATCTGCCGGATCTCGATGAAGGAGAAGCGGCCAGCATTCGCCTTGCCCTTGCAGAAGCGGAACCGGCGCTGCTGCTGATCGACGAGCGATCAGGCCGAGCCATCGCTCAGGAACTTGGCCTCTCGATTGCCGGCACAGCAGCGGTCATTGGCATGGCCCGCCAGAGCAACTTGATCCCCTCGGCGCGGGCGGTGTTTGCCCAGCTGCATGCCAGTGACTTCAGGATTGCTCCGGCGGTGATCCATGCCGTGCTGCGGCGGTGCGGGGAGACCAGCAGTGGAGCTGCGGGGGAGGCTTGACGTTGCTGGGGCCTTGAGTGACCAGGCCTGCATGGGGGTATTTGCTGGCAACCGCCGACGGCCAATACCGGCCCTGTATTGGCTGATCCGCCAATACAGCTCCTTCAGGTTTCCAGCGGCAACGCCACGACCCGTACGCGACAGGCGGCGCTGATCTCCTCCCACCGATTCGGTGTCACGCCCAGGCGCTCTGGCAGCTCAGCTGGCGGCCAGCTCTGACGCAACAACTTCTGATCACTGGCATAGAGGTCCCGCCAGGAGGGCGGCACCGGGAACAGCCCAGGGAGAGAGCGAAACCCGTGCCACGGCTGCTCTGCGCCAGCTGCTGGCTGGGGGTGTCGTGGTCATCAGGCCCCAGACAGTGGACCGCTACGGACGCAACGTGGCCGAGGTGGTCTGCAGCGGCCGGAACGTGAACCTGGAGCTGGTGAAGAGTGGTGCCGCCTACGTCTACCGGCAATACCTTGCCGGCTGCGACCAGGGGGCCTACCTGAGCGCCGAGCGAGAGGCAGAGATGTGGCGGCGGGGTGTGTGGCGCTCGGGGACAAATGAGCAGCGCCCCTGGGACTTTCGCAAGTCCCGCTGAGGAAGAGCTGGCATCACTCATCAGGGTGATCGAGCATCCCCCATTCGGGTGAGTGTCCCGGATCATCCGGGATTGACTTGCACAGTCCCGGACGGTCTGGCACGATCTGGCGAACTATCCCGGACAGTCCCGGATCATCCGGGACGATCAGCAGCCATGCTCAGCGCCGACCCCTCAGTGCCCGATGCCCTCCTCGATGGCCAGCGTCTCTCCGACTGGATCGAGGCCGCTGGGATCAGCCGCTCCACCGCCTACGCGCTGGTGAAGCTGCTGGCGATCGAACCCGAGCCACGCCGCGTACCAGGAAGCCGCAAGCCGGTTTCATTCCTGACCGCCGAGCACCTGGAGCGGATCGAGCCGCTAGCCCAGCAGTTGCGGGACGGCGTGACCCTGCGGGACGTCGAGCGGATGATCAAGGACAGTCCCGGATCATCCAGGACAGAACCGGACAGGGCAGGACTGTCCCGGATCATCCCGGACGTTCCTCCGATGGAGGCGCTGGCGGCTGCCCTGGCCCGCATTGCGCCCCCACCCCAACCCGCTGATCCGCTGCGAGTAGCCCGGTTGCTGCAGGAGGCCGCCGCCCTGGGGGCATGGCTGAGCGGAGCGGAACTGGCTCAGTTGCTGGGGATGAGCCCCAGCACGATCACCCGATTGGGGGATGGACATTCACCCCGTCCGGGTTTTCGCCTGGAACGCCAGCAGCCCCGGCCCGGTGCTCCGGTCTGGTGGCGGGTTGTCGCCGTTGATGGATCAGCCCGCCCGGTGCCGTCCCTCGCTGCCGCCCGCCGCGTTGGCTTCGGGGGTGGCGGTGACGTGATCGAAGCCCGTTTCGAGGTGTTGCCGCCGGGGCCTGTGCTGTTCCCGATCACACGCTGGTGATCCCCCGACCAGACCGGATGCCTACGCGAGCATCGCCGTCGCCGCGAGCAAGACCCTCGGCACATGCGCAAAGTTCGCGGTGCTGTGGATCTTCTGCCTCTCTCCGCTCCTGGCTGCATTTGTGAACGGGGAGAGGGCGCATCCTTGAGGCCAGGCGGGCTACGCCCCAGGCGCAAGGCGAATCGGCCACACCGAAGAGATCAGGTTCATGCGAGCCGCACGCCGACTGATCTGCCCATGGCCATTGGCAGGGCGAACTGGCCAACTGACGGCTGACGGCTGACGGCTGACGGCTGACGGCGGTGAGCTCGCAGAGGCCGATGGATACGGCTCGGCCTTCTTCATGGTCCGCAGCGGGGCAAGGGTCAAGACATGCCGCCCCGGTATTGCGCTGGGCGGATCGCCCCTGACGGGGCTTAGCCGCCCGTGCCGTGGTGGCCGGCCCTTGCCCTCGCTGCGGTCACTCAG
Organism: Synechococcus sp. EJ6-Ellesmere; assembly: GCF_024345875.1. Lineage (NCBI taxonomy): Bacteria > Bacillati > Cyanobacteriota > Cyanophyceae > Synechococcales > Synechococcaceae > Synechococcus > Synechococcus sp. EJ6-Ellesmere. The sequence continues at coordinate 7,744 of NZ_JAGQBY010000109.1, read as the reverse complement.
GCGTCCTTCGCTGGCGCCCCATGGCACCGCACATCCTGATGATCCAGCGCACCACGCTGCCCTGCAGTGATCACGCCTATGGCTCCATCAAGTCCCGCCTCATTCACCATGAGGCCATGCCGGCGGCGCTGCTGGCCTGGTTCTGCCAGTGCCCGCTCGATGCCATCACCGCCTGGCGCATCGGCCCGATCTGGCTCGCCCATGGCGGGGAGTGGGCTGAGCGCCAGGAGCTGGAGAGCTTCCGCTGGCCCCATCTGGGCGGCACCGTCATCCACGGCAAGGCCATCGGTGTCATGCCCGATCAGCACACCGGTGGCTGGCGTGCTCTCACAGAAGGTGAGGCCGATCGGGCTCTGATCGTGCTCTGGCGGTTCATGGGAGGGCTCACGCAGTCCTCTGCACCCGCCGATCACAGCTTCACGGTCACCCTCAGCCATCACCAGCTGGAGGCCTATCGAGCGGCTGATGAGGCCGGCAAGCTCGAGTTTCACCGCAAGGTGGCCAGGGAGCGCCGTGAATTGAGGGTGGCCATGGGCCTGGCGGCCTGAGGCAAGCGGGGCCGCTCAGGGCGGCCCCATTGTTCTGCTCCGCCAGCACCGCAACCATTTCGGTTGCAAAATGGTTGCACTCGGTTGGTATGGCCCTATGCCCACCTCCCTCACCCTCAAGAACATTCCAGAAGCTCTCTATGCGCGACTCAAGGCCTCCGCGCAGCAGCACCGCCGCAGCTTGAACAACGAGGCGATCGTCTGCCTGGAAGCGGTATCGGCGCCTGGGCGCACGCCAGCGGCCGAGCGGTTGGCCCAGCTGCGCGACCTGCGCTCCACTTTGCCAATGGGGGCCACATTCGCGCCGGAGGACATCGAGACGTTCAAGCTTCAGGGCCGGCCATGATCGTGGTCGACACCAATGTGGTGGCCTACCTACTGCTGCCTGGTCCGCTCACAGGCGCCGCAGAAGCCTGGTTCGAGGCGGATCCTGATTGGGCAGCACCGCGGCTGTGGCGCAGCGAGCTTCGCAACGTGCTCACCGGTTACCTGCGCCGCGGCACCCTGCCGTTGGAGCAGGTGATCGCCTTGCAGGACCAGGCCGAGGAGCTGCTTGGCGCCATGGAGATCCCGGTGACGTCAGAGCGGGTGTTCGAACTGGTGCAGCGCAGCACCTGCAGTGCCTACGACTGCGAATTCGTCGCGGCCGCACTCGAGGCCACAGCACCGCTCATCACCGCTGATCGCGCCGTGCTGAACGCCTTTCCAGACATCGCACGGCCCCTGAATCAACCTCCCCCCACGGCCCAGCCGTAGCACCCAGCTTCATGCAGAACTACCTGCACTGACGGCTACGCACAGGCCACTGCATGGTCGGGGGGCGCCTCAAGGGCTGCGCGAGTCCGGCTGCGCCGTCCCCTTGACCCACCCCCCGCCTGCTTCCGTGTCCTGCGCTGCGCCTCCGATGGCCACCACGCACCGCTCCACACGCGCCCGCTTCTCCGCTTGCAGCTCCGAGGCCCTCGAGGATCTGCTCTGGATCGCTGAGGGCGAATCAGCACCCTGCCGCCGTGTCGCAGGGCTGGTGGCTGATCTGCTCTTCGAGCGGCAATTGGCCACTCCCGCCAGCTGTCCGGTCTGGATCCGGCCCGAGGAGCTGCCCTTCTGAACCGGGCGTTTCTTGCGGGGCACTGGCCCCGCTTTTTTTCTGGCTCCGCCGGGCCTGGCAAAGGGAAGCATCCACCCCGATGGCGCCCTGCGTCCTGCTGCCATGGCCAAGCAGATGAGCCCCGATCGCTTCCAGGACCGCTGGGAGGCGTTCAAAGGCCAGAAGCAGCAGGTCTGTGGCGTCGAGCAGCTCTACGACGCGATCAAGTCCCTGGATGGCAAGGGGCTGATCCTGCGCGAGGACGCCCCATGGGCGCTGCAGTTCAGCGAGCAGCCACCCGCAGCGCCCGCGCCACCTATATCAACTGCTCCGCCCGCCCCAAGCGGTGGCCTCGATCCACGGGGCTCCGAGGAAGCCGGGCTCATCGGCCCCAAGCAGAAGGCACCGGTGAAACCCGGCGATTCCTACCTGCTCGTGAATGACCGCGACGAGGACATGGAGGCCTACGACCACAGCGGCAAGCTGCTCTGGAACGTTCCCTGTCTCGCCCGTGGCCTTGGGGCCGAGAACGAGTGGAGGCGCAAGAGCACCGACACGCCGCCCGGCCTCTACAAGCTCGGTGAGCACTACCCCGACTACGAGCAGAATCCCAACCCGCCCTGCACCAGTACCGCCCTGTCGTTCGGCTGGTTCAGTTTCGACATGGTCGAGCTGGAGAACCAGGAGGCCAAAGTCGGCCGCGCCGGGGTCATGCTCCACGGCGGCGGATCAGGCTGCGGCTGGCCCGGTGCCTGGGCCGCAAAGCAACACCTGCTGCCGACGCACGGCTGCGTCCGGCTCCGCAACATCGACCTGCGCGACAAGGTGCTGCCCCTCTACAGGCAGGGCACCGTCTATGTCGGTGTCTTCCAGGAACCGTGAAACCATGCCGCCGAGTGAGGTGTCGTGTCCGTACCACCGAGGCCTTCTGCTGGACGGCAGAAGCCACCAGCCAGCACAACAGCCGCAGGGAAGGGGCTTGACGCCAGAGCGGGCCGGCCGCCGACCCCGAAAAAGCGGCCCCAGCAGCCGCGGTTCGATCGCGAGCGCTTCATCTTCAAGCTGCTGGCTGTCGTGATCCTGGTCCAGCTCACGCTCTACAGCACCGCCACCGTGGTCTGCGGACAGGTGGCCGTCGCCAATCGGCGTCGGCTTGCTGAGGTCTGCCCCCGTGCTCTCGATCAGGTGTCGGCCAGCTTCGATTCCACGCTCAAGCTGCTGGTGGCACTGCTGGGTGGCGCGGCCCTGGAGCACACGCGTCGGTAGATCGGCTCAAGCAGCAGGTTCAGCGCTGTTGCCGGCTGCAGCGGCGGGCAACGCCCGATCAGCAGTGATGCGCGGATCAAACAGGCGAAAGAACAGGCTCAGGTCCTCCCCTGCCCAGCTCTCGCCGGTCAGTGCCTCCAGCTTGGTGCGCACCACCTGCTCCAGCTGAGCGCCGTTGAACTGCTGCAGCATCGCGGGCATGAACGGATCGAGCTGGGCGAACAGCGCAGGAGCCGCCCGCAGGATGCGCCGTTGCACGAACCGCTTGGCGAGCGGCTTCACCAGGGCCTCGATCAGACCCAGCACCAGAAAGGCGATCAGCAGATCAAGCAGCCAGCGCATCAGCCTTCACCCCGCTTGCTGGTACGGGTTGTTCCTGTGGCTTTCTTCGCTGGGGTGCGCCGCCCTGGGGTAGGCGACGGATCAGGAGCAGGCCTCGGCGACCTCGCCGTGCGAACCCTCGCCTGCGGTGCCTGTGGCGGCGAGATGGAAGCGGAAGGGACAGAGCCACCAGCACTGCCGCTGCGGCCGTTGTCCATGAAGTACGTCGCAGCCGACTGGCCGACCAGGGCAATGGCAGGCAGGGCCAGCGCCCAGCGGTTCTCGCAGAAGGTCTGATCCACCGCTCGCAGCTCACACACCCCCACGTAGGTCATCAGCGCCAGGATTTCGGCGCCGACCAGCGCAAGGATCGGGCCGGTGGTGCCGGAAGGTGTCGAACCCATCAGTGGGGCGTCAGCAGTGCCTACCTCCTGTTGCCATCGATCAGCGCCCACAGGCTGGGGGGCAACGATCCGCACCGAGGGGCAGACGATCGAGATCGACAGACAGGTCAACCAGCGCCCGTAAGCGCCAGCCACCAACAGCTGCATCAACCCTCAGCCAGGGATCGGCGCCGCAGCAGGCCACTCAGCGGGTCGGACCCAGTGGAACGCTCATCGGCGGGTCGGGGCGGGCTGTCCCTCGTCTCGTCCTTGCTCAGCTTGGCCTCCTCCTGCGTCGGGGCCTGGGGTCGCGCGTCCTTCGCCAGCAGGCCATGGCCCGCACCTCATCCCCCAGCGATGCCGTCATCCACCAGTTCCTCTCCCTCGCTGATGTCCTCGCATGCCGCTTTCAGCGCCGCTTTCCTGATCTGATCGATCGGGATGATGCCAAGCAGGTGGCTCGCCTTGAGCTGGTCCGTGCTGCCCGTTGCCTCAAGCCCGGTCTCCCACCCGTTCCCTTCCTCAAGGTGCGGATCGAAGGTGCCCTCCGTCATCACCTCCGCGATCACGGCCGCCTGGTGCGTGTCTCTCGCCGCGAGCACGAGAAGGGCACCTGCCCCTTCTCTCACAGCAGCCTCGATCTGCTCAGCCCCTGCGGCACTCCCTGGCTCGATTCCATCCCCGCTCCGGAGCCAGAAGAGGCCGTTGTGGATCAAAGCGCGCTGGAAAAGCTCCTCGATCACCTGCCCGCCGCAGAAGCAGCCATCATTCGCCTCCACCTGCTGGAAGGCCGGTCCCTGCGGGCCATCGGCCAGGATCTCGGCATGAGCACCATGAGTGTGCAGCGGCGGGAGAAGGCCGGCCTGGCGTGGCTCCGCCAGGAACTGGCCTGAGGGCCCAGGGGGCTGAGGCCAGCAGGGCCGCCACCCGGCGGCCCATCGCTGCACCGTGGCAAGAGGACTCGACAAGGAGACGCCGTGGCGATCCGCAAGGCCAGCAACAAGGCCAGATCGGCATCCAAGACCAAGACCAAGGCAAAGGCAAAGGCCAGCAGCTCCGATCTGGCCGTGCCCAGCAATGGCGCCATGGACAGGAAGCTGCGTGCTGAGCAGGCCAGGTGGCAGGCAGAAGAGGATCTGCGGACCCTCCGCCGCGCCGAAGAAATCCGTCAGCAACCCCAGCGGCTCAAGCAGGCCTCGAAGCTCGCCGATCAGGAGGTCCGGGCCCTGCAGGCGATTCAACGCAAGGTCCGCTGACAGGGGCCGTGCCGGGTTGCCGCAGTCTCCGCCGGGGCAAGGGCTGCGCGAGCGGCTCCACTGCGTTCCGCCGCCCTTGCCTTCCCGGCGGCTTTGCGGGCTGCCCGGTGTCAACTACGTAGGCGGGCGCGTTGACTCATGTCAAATGTTACCCATTTAATTGACGCCTCACCGGTTGTTTCCTCTTTTTTCTGTTGAGCTGGCTGTTCTCCTGGTCCCGGATCGCCCCCATCTGCTTGCCCACCACCTGTCCGGCATGGGCGACCCGCCACCCAGCCATCCGCCGCTGCAGGGTGCGGAGGCTCCCGCCATATAGACCAGGTTGTTCTCGCTCCAGTCGCTGCATTGCCTGCTGGCCTGTGAGCAAGGGATCAGCCATGAGCCACTGCAAGACCAGGGGCCAGCAGCCCAGCGTCGGGTCCACCCGCGTGCGGTAGGTGCGGGTGGACACATGCCAGCCGCCACGCTTGCCGGGTTCGCTCTGTTGCCACAGCAGCCGCAGGCTGCTCAGGAAGGCATCCAGCTCTTGGCTGCTGTCTGAGGGCTCCGTCACGCTGGCCGGTTCCCGCTCTCCGCTGATCAGGGCGGTCTGGTTGCTGCGAATCGTCTCCAGCAGGGCCACTGGATCACAGTGCTGCTGCAACGCCTCAATCTGCCGGCGGCCTTTGCGCCCCAGCCCGCTCCAACCCAGCAATCGATCAGCCGGCGTGAGTGGTTGGTCGTGGCGCCTGCGGGGACGCCTGCCTTCACGACAGTCGGCCTCGTCAAATGGGATCCGTTTGGCCGAGGGTTGGTAGATGTTGGTGAACAGGCGCAGGGCCCCGTAGAGCTGGCAGAGCCGCTCAAGCTGCTGGGGCCCCTCCAGCCGCCGATGACCCACCACGCGGCGCACAAGCATGCCGTTCTTCTGCTCGACCCAGGCCTGGTCATTGGATTTGTAGGCCCGTGAGCGGGTCAGCTCCACCGGCCTGGTGGCCTCGGCGCACCAGCGCTCGAGCTCCTCGTTCATGAATGCGGTGTCGTTGTCCACGTCGATGCCGCGCAGAGGCATCGGTATCAGCTTCTGCAGCTCCTGCAGCGCTGAGCGCACCATCAGCCCGTCGCGGCTGGGCAGCGGCACACATTCGCTCCAGCCGCTGGCTACATCAGTGAGCACCAGCGTCCACAGGAACGGACCCTCCATGCGCCCACCGCAGTGGGCCACCAGGTCCATCTCGAACCAGCCGGGCTCGACGTCCTTCCAGCCATTGAACGTGCGCACCGTGGTGCGCCTCCGCACTCCGGTGACGATGCGGGAACGGCGGCGGCGGTGCTGGCCGCCCAGGGCAGCACGCGCCGAGGTCAGCAGCCGATCGATCGTGGCCGGGCTCACCTGCAGCAGCTTCTGCCTGAGGGCCGGGTCAATCTCCAGGTGGCCATGGCGTTCCAGCGCTGGCACCAGCGTGGGCAACACCGCCGCCAGACGCTTGCCGCAGAGATGGTCACTCGCCTCCCAGAGCGTCTCCAGCAACTGCACCACCTCGGGGCCATAGCGCCGGCTACGGCCAACAGCCACCGCTGAATCGTGATCAGCGCCAGCACGGGCCGGTGGACCCCCCTGGTCCGCCGGCTGCTGGCGCAACAACCGCAGCACGGACTTTCGGTGATAGCCGCTCAGCTCTACCAGTTCATCCACCAGGGCGCCCTTTTCCCGATAGCCAAGCGACTGGTAACGGCTGCGGGACGCCTCAAGCAGCTGCTGGCGCCGCTGCCGCTGAAGCCTGCGATCGGCCGGCCGGGGCAACAGAGCCAAGGGAATATTCCTGCTGAGTCAACAGTAATTCGGCAGTAACGGATCTGGCGAGTCAACGCGCCCAGCTGCGACTCTGCAGCCCAAATGCCCGTATGCGCTCTAAGCAGGTGATGCCCCTGCGCTTCTGCTGCCATGGCTGGTGTTTCGCTTTCATCCGCGAGGGCCTCCAGCGATGTCCGAGGTCATCTCCTCAGGCCCCCGGATGGAAGGATCAAAGGGGTGACATCTTTCCTGAACCCGGGGGTCTGTGGAGAAGGTGCGCGCTGATCTATGCGCAACAGCCTCCTGGCTCAGCGGGGATTTCCTCACTGCGTGAGGAAGAACTCCCACCCAGTTCAAGTCGATCGCCGATGAACTGGCGCAACGTCTTGCCCGAGTTGAACAACCGACGTCAGTCAATAGACTGGCGGTCCAAGAATAGATAAAGGCGAACGAGCAAAAGCACCACAACGAAGCGCGCCGTGTCCGATTTGATGTAGACGGAGCCTGAGTTCATCACAAAGAACATCGGTATGTAGAGCCAGACGAGTGGTTTGGAGAAGCTCTCAGCGTAAGCCTCACGTTCATCTCTGTCCAGGGCCGCAGCCTCCCTTCCACGGCACCATGCCCAGTACCAGGTGAGCGCTAAGCCGACAGCCACGTGCCCAACGAAAGGCATCAACGGGGGCTTCTCGAACGTGAATATCAGGTTGAGCCAGAAGGCGGCTTCAAAAAAGACGCGAATGTTTGGGTTCATGCCAGTGATTGTGGGTGCAGGCGGGAGTGCCGACATCTCAGTTAGCCAGTTCAGTTAGCGACTCTAGGCGCCCATTTCAGGCGATGATGTGAGCATCGATAAATCCCAATGGATCGACCAAACTAAGGCTTGCTGAAATTCTCCAAGTCTGAGGTGGACTAGCTTTTCTGGACAGCTCCCATCGTTATCATCTGAGATGGGGCACCGTCCCTGAAAGGGGCTCCCTCTAATGAGTAAACGACGTACCCACAGCCCCCAGTTCAAGGCCAGGGTCGCCATGGAGCCGATCAGTTGTCGCGAGACGCTCCAGGAGATCGAAGCCGCCCACGCGGTGCACCCGATCCAGGTGAGCCAG
>NZ_JAGQBY010000108.1:0-10851 GCF_024345875.1 Synechococcus sp. EJ6-Ellesmere | reverse complement strand
TCACCATGACCTGTGCGCGCATCGTTACGCCCTCGCAACGGCCAGCGCCCAACCGGGTTGCATGATTTGACATCCAGGCCCTGATTTCGGGAGACGAGGCCCAGGCGTTCGAGGCCTTTTACACCAGCGGCAACAATGGCACCGGACCGGCACCCCATTGCCATCCCTGGGATGAAACGTTCTTCGTCATCAGGGGGCCGGTGGTGTTCGGCCTGGGGCATCAGGAGCAGCCGATCGAAGCAGGCACGCTTCTGCATGTGCCGGGGGGTGAGCGGCACTGGTGGCGCTTCGAGGTGGAAGGAGAATTCCTTTCGTTCACCTCTGGCAGGCAGGCTGCGGCCATGTACCGGGACCTGGCGACCTTGCGAGCCGATGCCCCCAAGTCGGAGTATCGGGCCGTGGCCATTCGCCACGGCCAGCAGGCACGGCCTACCTGAGCATTCGTGAACGCCAAACCGCCCCCCTAGGTGCAGCGGCTGGGCAGCCACCACGAGGAGCTGCTTCTCGCCTGGCCCCGGGAGCTGGTGCAGCGTGGCGTGCGCGGCTATCCGCTCAACGAGGCACGCAATGACCTGCAGCTGGCGGCGCTGCACAGCATCACCGCCGGCCTGGCGATGCATGGCTTCTCCTTGAACCCGGAGATGCTGATCCGGGCGGCGCTGCTCATGGACGATGCGATCCAGCGTCATGCCGCCTACGCCCTGGAGATCGAGGCCTGGCAAGCCCTGCCGGATCCCGCCGGTTTCCGCCTCGAGGGTTGAGGCGCAGACTTTTCCCGAACCACTGCCTATCCCCGGGAGTGTCCATGGCTTTTGATGCCGATCCGAGTCCTGCTGGCGTGCTCCGGATTCCGGTGTGCACCGCCCCCGGCACCTTTGAGGTGTGGATGCGGCGCAGCGGCACCAGTCCCACCATCAAGCTGTTGCTGCTCGATGGCGGACCGGGCTGCACCTGTGAGACTTTCGAGGTGTTCGACAGTGTTCTGCCTCAGGCGGGCATTGAGCTCCATTGCTACGACCAGCTGGGTTCGCATCACAGCACCCACCTCAACCATCCCGATCTCTGAAAGAGCGAGCGCTTCGTTGATGAGGTGTGGAGCAGGTGCGCCAGGCCCTTGCCCTCGATGCAAGCAACTTCCTCCTGCTCAGCCACTCCTGGGTCGGCATCCTGGCCATCGAACATAAGCAGCAGCACCAGCAGCCGCTCGAGGGGTTAATCATCTCCGACATGGTCTGGGGCATGCCGGGGGCCAACCGCTACGCGGAGAGCGTTACCTCAACTTAGGTCGCTTACCAGACCTCGGGTTCGGTCGACCCACTGCTGCGATTCTGACCGATCAAGGACGGTCGATCAGGCCATGAAATGACCCAGCGGTGAGAAACCCTGTGAGAAGGTTTCGCCAATGGCGGGCATCCCATGTCATCCGCAGTCAAGATCTGGCATGCTGCCAGCCAATACCAAGCAAGATGATCGTCGGCGGGTCAGCAAATCTCAGGCCTGGACCAGAAGCGGGTGACCGGACTCGAACCGGCGACGTTCAGCTTGGGAAGCTGACATTCTACCACTGAATTACACCCGCGTTTCTTCACCCTAGCAAAGGGTGAACAGGTGAGGGCTGCAAGCTTCAGCCCTCACCCTCGGTCTAGGCTCTCAGGCCGCCAGTTCCCGGGCCGCCGCGGCCAGGCCTGCCCCCACTGGCTGACGGGCAGCCCCCAGCTCCTGCAGGGTCGCCTCAATGGCGGCCACCGCCGTGAGCACGTCACGGTCGCAGACAAAGCCCAGGTGGCCGATGCGGAACACCTTGCCTTTGAGGTGGTCCTGGCCGCCCGCCAGCAGGATGTCGTAGCGCTCCTTGATCTTCTTGCGCAGCACCTCAGCGTCGAGGCCCTCAGGGGCCACCGCCGTGATCGCCGGGCTGCCGTGGCCTTCAGCGGCGTAAAGGGGCAGACCGATGGCACGCATGGCCGCTTGGGTGGCCCGCTGCAGCCGGGCATGGCGGGCGAAGATGGCGTCCAGTCCTTCCTGCTCCATCATGCCCAGGGCGGCTTCCAGGGCGTAATAGAGCGTCACCGGAGGCGTGAAGGGGTTGCTATCGGCGGCGGCTGATTTCCGGTACTTGCCCAGATCCAGGTAGAACTTGGGCAGATCGGAGCGCTTGTGAGCCTCCCAGGCGCGTTCGCTCATCGCCACGAAAGCAAGGCCCGGCGGCATCATGTAGCCCTTCTGGGAGCCCGAGCCCACCACATCCAGGCCCCAGGCATCCACCGGCACCGGGCAGGCCCCCAGGCTGGTGACGCAGTCAGCCACCACCAGCGCCTGGCCATGGGCATGAACATGGCGGGCGATCGTCTCCAGGTCGTTGATCACCCCGGTGGAGGTTTCTGAATGGGTGAGGATCACCGCGTGGATCTGCTTCTCGCTGTCGGCTTCGAGGGCCAGGCGGAAGGCCTCCGGATCCAGGGGCTGGCCCCAGTCGGCGCGGATCACCTCCACCTCCAGGCCATAGGCCCTGGCCACCTTCACCCAGCGCTCGCCGAACTTGCCGTTGTCCCCGCAGAGGACCTTGTCGCCCCGGCTCAGCACGTTGACGATGCCCGCCTCCATGGCGGCGGTGCCGCTGCCGGTGAGGGCCAGCACATCACCTTCGGTCTGGTGCAGCCACTTGAGCTGCGCGGTGGTGCGCTTCACGATTGCCTGGAACTCGCCACTGCGATGGCCGATCGGGTGGCGGCTCATGGCCAGCAGGACGGTCTCCGGCACCGGCGTGGGACCGGGGATCATCAGGGTGAGCTTGTCCTGCATGGGGGGCGCTGGGGGGGCGGGCGCGGCGGCCCAATCCACCACCTTAAAAAACCAAGGTCCCTGCTCCCCGGCCCCGCTCACCGACCAACACCGCAGCCATCCCCTTGCCGATGACCGAAGCGACACCCTTCATCCTGCCGGTCTGGGTGGCGGCGGCAGCCCGCGCAGCCCTGGAGGCGCTGCTGGAGGCCGAGGGCGAGGGCCTTGCGCTCGGCGTGACGGCGCTCAGGGGCTCCAGTGAGGCGCAGCCGCTGGAGCTGCTGGAGCCGGCCGGCGTCGAGCTGGTGCCGGTGGAGGCCGCCGCCGCCATCGGCGATGGTCAGGCCCTGGGCATGGCCCGCTGTGATCCGGGCGATGGCCTGGATCTCACCCGGGGTTTGCTGGTGTGGGTGCGGGCCAGCTGGTGGGATCCTCCGCAGGGGGCAGAGCCATCCCAGCGGCTGCTCCTGGAGGCGGGGGAGGGGCTGGGCGTGCTGGTCGGCAGCCGGGAGCTGTGCCTCTCGGCCTATGCCCGCCAGCTGCTGGAGATCAACCTTCTGCCCCTGGTGCCAGCCGGCCGCGGTCTGCAGCTCCAGCTGGTGTTCCCCCGGGGCCGGGAGCTTGCTGGCCGCACCAGCAATGAAGCCTTCGGGGTGGTGGATGGTCTGGCCCTGATCGGGACCCAGGCCGTGGTGCAGCGCAGCGCCGCCCCCGATCGGCTCGAGCAGTGCCTGGAGACCCTGCGCCAGTGGCCGCACTCGCCCCACCCCAGGGATCTGGTGCTGGTGATCGGCGAGAACGGGCTCGATCTGGCTCCCCGGCTCGGGCTGCCCGCCGGCCTGTTGCTCAAGGCCGGCAACTGGCTCGGTCCACTGATCGTGGCGGCGGCCGAAGCCGGCGTCGAGCGGCTGCTGCTGTTCGGCTATCACGGCAAGTTGATCAAGCTGGCGGGCGGGATCTTCCACACCCACCACCACCTGGCCGATGGTCGCGCCGAGGTGCTCACGGCCCTGGCGGCCCTTGAAGGCATGGGCGGTCCTGAGCTGCAGCGGCTGTTCGCGGCGCCCACGGTGGAGGCGGCCCTGGCGGAATTGCAGGAGCTCGACGGGCCGCTGGCAGCCCGGATCGAGGCGCGGCTGGCGCTGGCGATCGAGACGCGCAGCCAGGCCTACCTGGCCCGCTACGGCCGCTTCAGCATGCGGATCGGCGCGGCGCTCTTCGATCGGCAGCGGCAGCTGCGGGTGTCAGGCCCCTGCGGACATGAGCTGCTGGAGGCTTTCCGGCACGACCTAGGGTGACCCCCAAAGGCCAGGCAGGCCGTCATTCGGTCGTTATGTCCCACCCGTCCCCCTCGACCGAGCAGCCCGAAAGCTCACGTCTGCCGGCGATCGTCATCCTCGATTTCGGCTCCCAGTATTCCGAGCTGATTGCCCGTCGGGTGCGGGAAACCGAGGTGTATTCCCTGGTGCTGGGGTATGCCACCAGCGTGGAGGAGATCAAACGGCTGGCGCCGAAGGGAATCATCCTCAGCGGCGGCCCCAACTCGGTGTACGACGAGGGGGCACCCCTGTGCGATCCAGCCATCTGGAGCCTGGGAATCCCGGTTCTGGGGGTCTGCTACGGCATGCAGCTGATGGTTCAGCAGCTCGGCGGTCAGGTGGAAGCCGCCGGCCGCGGCGAGTACGGCAAGGCGCCCCTCTACGTGGATGACCCGGTCGATCTGCTCACCAACGTGGAGCACGGCTCGACGATGTGGATGAGCCATGGGGATTCGGTGCAGGCCCTGCCGCCGGGCTTCAGCCGTCTGGCCCACACCGACAACACGCCGGAAGCAGCGGTGGCTGATCACCAGCGGCGTTTGTACGGGGTGCAGTTCCACCCTGAAGTGGTGCATTCCCGCGGCGGGATGGCGATGATTCGCAACTTCGTTTATCACATCTGCGGCTGTGAACCCGACTGGACCACGGCGGCCTTCATCGATGAAGCCCTTGCCGATGTGCGTGATCGGGTTGGAGACAAGCGGGTGTTGCTGGCGCTCTCCGGCGGGGTCGATTCCTCCACGCTGGCCTTCCTGTTGCACCGGGCCATCGGAGATCAGCTCACCTGCATGTTCATCGACCAGGGATTCATGCGCAAGGGGGAGCCGGAGTTCCTCACCGAGTTCTTCGATGCGCAGTTTCACATTCGCGTCGAATACATCAACGCCCGTGATCGCTTTCTTGCCAAGCTCGATGGCGTCACAGATCCGGAGCAGAAGCGCAAGATCATCGGCGCCGAATTCATCCGAGTGTTCGAGGAGGAAAGTAAGCGGCTCGGACCCTTCGATTACCTCGCCCAGGGCACCCTCTATCCCGATGTGATCGAATCGGCCGGCACCAACCTCGATCCCAAGACCGGCGAGCGGGTGGCGGTGAAGATCAAAAGCCACCACAACGTGGGCGGGCTGCCCAAGGATCTGCAGTTCAAGCTGGTGGAACCCCTGCGGCGCCTGTTCAAGGACGAGGTGCGCAAGGTGGGCCGCAGCCTCGGCTTGCCCGAGGAAATCGTGCGCCGCCACCCCTTCCCGGGACCTGGCCTGGCCATCCGCATCCTCGGGGAGGTCAGCGCCGAGAAGCTGAACATCCTGCGTGATGCCGACCTGATCGTTCGCGAGGAGGTGCAGGAGGCCGGGCTCTATCACGAGATCTGGCAGGCTTTTGCCGTGCTGCTGCCGGTGCGTAGCGTCGGCGTGATGGGCGACAAGCGCACCTACGCCTATCCGATCGTGCTGCGCTGTGTGTCCAGCGAAGACGGCATGACCGCCGACTGGTCCCGTCTGCCCTATGACCTGCTGGAGCGCATCTCCAACCGGATCGTCAATGAGGTGCAGGGGGTGAACCGGGTGGTGCTCGACATCACCAGCAAGCCCCCCGGCACGATCGAGTGGGAATAGTCCCGGCGCTGGCCTCTTTGGTCGGCGTTCGATACCATCGGCTCCCAGCCTGTTTCCCTTGACCGCCGTCACTCAGCAGGATCCCCAGGTGCAGCGCCGCCTGCAGCAGGACAGCATCCTGCTGGGGGGGAAAACCATCTACCTCAATCCTTTCCTGTACTGGCGTCGTTTCGATGCCAACACCGACCGCTGGTTGCGGGAGCCCGGTCAGCTGCCGGAGGAGCAGATTCTGGCCAACCGTGGCCGTTTCTACCCGGAAGTCCACTGGGAGGAACTCAGCGACGGCGACCGCCAGATCAAGGATGGCGCCGTGGAGATGTTCATCAAGAGCCTGGAGCTGATCAGCACCTTCCATCCCGATCTCAGCGCCGGTCACCTGCTGGAGGTGGAGCGCAAGATGGCCGTCACCAAAAAGCGTGCCTTCGAGCGCTGGGTTGAGAAATCGCTGCAGCGCCGTCAGAAGCTGGAGCAGCGGGAACGGCGCCGGTTTGATCGTGAGCGTGCCCTGCGCGGCTGGGGCGAGTGGTTCAGCCTCGACATGACACGCCAGGCCCTGCTGCCCTTCACCGCCGCCGTCGCTCTGGCCGTGGTGGGCGGCTGGTGGGTGGGATCGCGCGAATTCTGCCGGGCGGTCATTCTCGAGCCCGGGATCCAGCGCACCCCCTGAACCCTCAGGCGCCCGCCTGGGCGTCAGACTGGGAAAACGGTCCGATGGTGATTGCCAGCGGCGTTCGCTTCAGGAGTTGTGCCATGGCTGCCGATCCCTTTGATGCCCTGCGGCTCAGCCTGATGGAAGACCTGCTTCCAGTCGGCATCGCCGTGGTCGACCGGGCCCGTCGGGGCGGACCCCGCCAGGTGGTGGAGGCCTTCACCGCCACGGATGATCCCCTGGCGCAGCTGCGTCAGGAGGGGGATGCGGCCGCTAAGAAGGTGCGCGAGAGCCTCGATCAGGTGCAACCCGGGCTGGGCAACCCTGTGGTGAAGGTGGAGGTGCGCGACGTGCCCTCTGGTTCGGCCAGTGATCTGAGCGGCCCGCCCCCCGTCTCCCCCACGGGGCCGGAGGAGCGGCGGGCGCTGCAGGAGGCCCTGGCGCGCGTCTCCGGACGCCTGGAGGAACTCGAGCGCCGCCTCGGGGCCTGAAGCGATGGCCAGCGGATTCCAGGCCGGCTCGCCGCGGCAGTCGGGGATGAGCCATCAGCCGGCCTGGCTGCTGGCGGTGGTGGTGCTGGCGGCCTCGGCGATGGGGGCCCGCCTGGCCTGGCTTCAGCTGGCCCAGGGCCCCGAAAACCGCCTGCGGGCCGACCAGAACCGCATCCGCCTGGTGCCCCGTCACCCTGTCCGCGGCCGTCTGCTCGATCGCCATGGGGAGGTGCTGGCCACCAGCCGCCTCACCTACAACCTCTACCTGCAGCCTCGGCTGGTGTCGAAGGAACGCTGGCCGGCCCTGCGCGAGAAGCTGGCGGCGCTCCTGGCGCTGCCGGTGGATCAGCTGGAGCAGAACTACAAGGAGGGGCTCCAGGGTGATGGCTACCGGATCGAGCTGGCCAGTTCCCTCAGCAGCGTCCAGGTGCTGCGCTTCCGGGAGCAGGCGATCAATCTCGATGGCGCCGAGGTGGACGTCGACTACCTGCGCTCCTACCCGGGCGGCCCCCTGGCCGCGCACGTGCTCGGTTACACCAGTGGCCTCACCGAGGAAGAATACGCCCGGCTGGCCGACAAGGGCTACCGGGTGCAGGACCGCATCGGGCGTACAGGGCTGGAGCAGGTCTACGAATCCCACCTCAGGGGTGAGTGGGGCGGCCAGCAGCTGGAGGTGAATGCCGCGGGCCAGGTGCAGCGGGTGCTGGGGGACAAGCAGGCCCGCGCCGGCAAGGACCTGCGCCTGACCCTGGATCTTGAATTGCAGCGCACGGCTGAGAAGGCCCTCGATGGGGTGGCGAAAGGGGCGATCGTGGCCATGGATCCCCGCACCGGTGCCATCCGCGCCATGGCGAGCCGCCCCAACTTCGATCCCAACATCTTCTCCACCGGCCCCACCACGGCCCAGTGGAACAATCTCAACCGCCCGGAAGCACCCATGCTCAACCGGGCGATGCGGGCCTTTCCTCCCGCCAGCACCTTCAAGCTGATCAGTACGATCGCCGGCCTCGAATCGGGGCGCTACGGCCCCACCTCCACCATCCCCACCTCCGGTTCCTTCTGCTACGACGGCCAGTGCTACGCCGACCATGGCAGCTTCGGCAGCATCGGTTTTCCCCTCGCTCTGGCGGTGAGCAGCAACAGTTTCTTCTACCGGCTGGGACTGAAGGTGGGCTCCGAGGAGCTGTTCAAGGCGGCGCGCCGCCTTGGCTATGGCAGCTACACCGGCATCGAGCTGCGCGATGAGGAGAGTCCGGGATTGCTGGGCGACAAGGCCTGGAAGAAGAAAGTGCTGGGCGAATCCTGGACCTCCGTGGACACGATCACCTCGGCGATCGGTCAGGGGGCTGTTTCGGTGACGCCGCTGCAGATGGCCCGTCTCTACGCGGCCGTGGCCAATGGCGGCTGGCTGGTCACGCCCCACCTGGTGGAGCGGGACACCCCCCGGACCTGGATCGGCCTCAAGCCCACCACCCTCAAGGTGCTGCGCCAGGGTCTGCGCGAGGTGGTCACGAACGGTACCGCCACCATGCTCAACGATCCCAGGCTGCCGGCGGTGGCCGGCAAGACCGGCACCGCCGAAGACCCGCCGCGGCCGGATCACGCCTGGTTCGGCGGCTATGCCCCAGCTGGTAAGCCCGATCTGGTGATCATTGCCTTCGGCGAGAACAGTGGTGGCTACGGCGGCACCATCGCCGTGCCGATGGTGAAGGCCCTGCTGGCCACCTGGTTCAAGCCGGCTCAGGCCGCCAGCTGAAGGCCAGCACCGGCCACATCGCGGTAGAAGCGGCGAAGCTGGGCGGTGGCTCCGGCCCAGCCCCAGCGCTCGGCCTCATGGCGGGCCGCCAGCCGCAGCTGCTCGCGCCGCTCGGGGCTGGCCAGCAGCCGCAGGGTGGCGGCGGTGAGGGAGGCGTCGTCGTCGGGGTCGTAGAGACAGCCGTTGACCCCATCGGTGACGATGTCGGGGATGCCGCCCCGGTTGGCACCCACCACCGGACAGCCCGCCGCCATCGCCTCCAGCAGCACCAGTCCCAGGGTTTCAGTGCTGGAGGGGAAGAGGAAGGCATCAGCACTGGCAAAGGCGCCGGCCAGCTCCTCGCCGCCCAGATAACCCACAAAGGTGGTGGCGGTTCCCTCGAACACCTTCTCCAGCTGAGCCCGGTGCGGGCCGTCGCCCACCAGAGCCAGCCGGGCCTGGGGCAGGGCGTCGAGCACGGGCCGGATCCGCTCGATCTGCTTCTCGGCCGACAGCCGACCCACATACAGCAGCAGGCTGTCGCTGTCGGGATGGCGGCCCATCAGCCGCCGCCGCATGGCGTCCGAGCGCAGCTCGGGCCTGAACATCTCGGTGTCAACACCCCGCTGCCAGAGGGCGGTGTGCTGGATGCCCCGCTGAGCGAGCTCCTCCACCATCACCGAGGACGTGCAGAGATTGAGCACGGCCTGGTTATGGGCGGCTTTGAGCAGTTCCCAGAGCAAGGGCTCCAGCACGCCCATGCCGTAGTGCTCCAGGTATTTGGGCAGGTGGGTGTGATAGCTGGCCACCAGCGGGATCTGGCGGGTTCGTGCCATCCAGATGCCCCCCAGGCCCAGCACCGCCGGGTTGACCACATGCACCACATCCGGCTGAAACGCTTCCAGAGCCTCGGCCACGGCTGGACGGGGCAGGGCGAGCTTCAGCTCCGGGTAGAGCGGCAGGGGCAGGGCCGGCACGCCGATCACCCGGGCTCCCATGTAAAGCGAGGGGGCGCCCTCCGGGCAGAACAGCAGCACCTCATCCCCGGCGCGCACCAGGTGTTCCACGGTCTTGGTGAGACGCGTGACGATGCCGTCGACCTTGGGCAGGAAGGTTTCGGTGAACAGTGCGATCTTCACGGGAGCCGCTGTCGGGGCATGGTCCTGGGCTCAGACGACAGCCTTGAGGGCCGCCGCCTGGGTCGTGGTCCAGGAGGACACGCAGGGAATGCGTGAGCGGTCGCAGCGGTCGGCCCAGCGCCGGGCCACATCCACCACTTCGCTGAGCAGGCCGTCTTCCAGGGTGGTGGGTTTGAGGCCCAGCTCGATCAGACAGCGGTTGTCGACGATCAGATCGTTCTCGATCGCCTCCTTGCGCGGGTTGGGCAGGTGGCTCACCTGGGCGCCGGTGACCGCCGCCACCTTTTCAGCCAGATCGTTGACCTTGTGGCTCTCGGTCATCTGGTTGTAGATGCGCACCTTTTCCCCGGAGACGGGCGGGTGATCGATCGCCAGCTCCACGCACTTGACCGAATCACGGATGTGGATGAAGGCGCGGGTCTGGCCGCCCGTGCCGTGCACGGTGAGGGGATAGCCGATCGCGGCCTGCATCAGGAAGCGGTTGAGCACCGTGCCGTAATCGCCGTCGTAGTCGAAGCGGTTCACCAGGCGGGGGTCCCGGTCGGTGAGATCGGTGTTGGTGCCCCAGACGATGCCCTGGTGCAGGTCGGTGACGCGGATGCCGTCGTTCTTGTTGTAGTAATAAAAAAGCAGCTGATCCAGCGTCTTGGTCATGTGGTAGACGCTGCCAGGATCCGTGGGGTGCAGGATCTTCTCGCGGAAGCGGCTGCCGTCGGCCTGGGGCACCTCCACCGTGAGGTAGCCCTCGGGAATCGTGGCGCCCCGGTGGGAGCCATAGCCGTAGACCCCCATGGTGCCCAGGTGCACGATGTGGATGTCGAGGCCGCTCTCAACGATCGCGCAGAGCAGGTTGTGGGTGCCGTTGACGTTGTTGTCGACGGTGTAGCGCTTGGTGGTGCTCGACTTCATCGAGTAGGGCGCCGCCCGCTGCTCGGCGAAATGGACCACGGCCTCCGGACGCTCGCTGCGCAGCAGTTCCAGCAGCAGGTGGTAGTCCTGGGCGATGTCGAGGTGCACGAAGCGGATGGCTCGGCCGCCCGTGTCCTCCCAGGCCCGCAGGCGGTCGTGCACGGTGGCGATCGGGGTCAGGGATTCCACCCCCAGATCCACGTCGATCTTGCGCC
>NZ_JAGQBY010000107.1:0-11006 GCF_024345875.1 Synechococcus sp. EJ6-Ellesmere | reverse complement strand
CCGCCGCTGGGACGCGGCACGACCCCCCACGCCGTACTCGGCCAGCACTCACCCCATCAACCCAGCAGCGAGAAGCGATGAGCCAACGCACCTTCCAGTTCCGGCTGCACAGCAGCCACGGCAGTCCAGACCGCGCCACCCAGTCCCTTGTGGTGGAGTTCCTGGCTGAATCGGGGCAGTGGGAGCCTCAGCACCCCAGCCTCACCACCCCGGGGTTCCGGCTCTACCTGTTGTCGCTGCTGCTCTGCCAGCACACCTATCTGGTGGTCAATGCCCAGGAGCGCTCCATTCCTCTCCAGCGGGTGGAGGGATCCTTCACCGTGCTCACCAGCACTGAGTGGATCATCGAGCAGCTCGAGGGCACCTTCGTGATGCACCTGGATCCGGCCGCCGCGGCGGCGGAGCGCTCGCGGGCCGACGCGGACGCCATCGCGTTCATCAGCGAACGAATGAAGCTCTGTCCGGTCTCGCGCAACCTGCCGGCCACCGTGATCAAAACGATCGGCCTGCGCCTGGGCGCCTGAGCCCCTCAGACCGCCTCTGGATCGCTGGGGCCACTGCGCCAGTCGAGCCTGGGAAGGTGGGGCACGATCGCCGGCGTTGCGGTTCGGTAGGCGGGGTAATCCGCATGGACGGCGCAGAGGCGCACCTCCTCTCGGCGGGCCTTGCTGCCCAGCACCAGCGCCAGGGCCAGGGCCAGCAACAGAGCCAGGTGCAGCAGGCTTCCCCGCGCCAGCGTCACGCCCAGGGAGCAGACCAGCAGGGACTGGTAGAGGGGATGGCGGCAGCGCCCGTAGGCCCCGGCCATCACCAGAGGCGCGCCGGGCATGGGCTCAGGCAGGGGGCTGAGGCTGTCGCCCAGGTTCAGCGCTCCCTGGCCAGCCAGCAGCAGACCGGCGGCGAACAGGCCCAGACCCAGCACCCGCAACAAGGGCGGCCAGCTGAGGCCGAGGGAGGCGGGGCTGGGGTAGGCCGGCAGAAGATGGGCCGTGATCAGTGCCATCTGGGCCATCACCCACCATTCGCCGTGGCGGTTGTCGAGCAAACCACCCCAGCTGAACCCCCAGGCCTGGAGGCGTTGCGGCAGAGACCTGTCCATACGCTCCGGTGCTGAGGATGGCATCAGTCTGGCCACGAACGGCGAAGGCGACCGCAGGCTCAGGCCGCCTGCAGCTGCAGAAGCTGGGCCTCGAGCCGCTGCCGGAGCCGTCCCTGCACCAGGGCGCAGAGTTCTTCCACCAGCTCATCATCGGCTGAGTAGATCAGGCGGGAGCCATCGCGTTCGCAGCTCACCAGACCCGCCCGCTGCAATTGCCCCAGCTGGCGGCTGATGTGCGACTGACTGAACCCGGTGGCCTGGATCAGGCTGGAGACATCCAGCGGCTCGGAGCGCAACAGACAGAGCAGCTGCAGACGTGCCGGTTCGCTCAGGAGCCGGAAGAAGCGACTGATTTCCTCCATCAGCTCCGGACTTGGCCTGGCTCCATCCACAAAGGCGCCCATAACGGCAAAGAGATAACTCCTTAATTATGCCGCGTCACGCATGACGTGGATGGGCGCTCGGACGAGGAATTCAACGAGCCCGACGGCCAGATCCACGGCAGCCTGCGCGCCTGGCAGCAGGAGGGCGTGCTCCTGGCTCACCCAATGTCCACCCAATCCTGAGCTCCTAAGCGGAGTCATTATGAGTTAGGCTGTGTGCCCATCGTGTCCACCAGCTTCACCATGACCGTGATCGAGCGCGTTCCCAACGTCATCTTCCACACCCGCGTGCGCGATGAAGCCGTGCCGGGCCCCAATCCTTACCGTTGGCAAGACCTGAGCAGCGATGAAATCTTTGCCGGCAAGAAGGTCGTGGTGTTTTCCCTGCCCGGGGCCTTTACCCCCACCTGCTCCTCCAATCACCTGCCCCGCTACGAGGAACTGCACGATCAGTTCAAGGCTCTCGGCGTCGATCAGATCGTCTGCATCTCCGTCAACGATGCCTTTGTAATGTTCCAATGGGGCAGGCAGGTGGGAGCGAACCATGTGTTCCTCCTTCCCGATGGCAATGGCGAATTCACTCGCAAGATGGGCATGCTCGTCGACAAATCGAACCTGGGCTTCGGGCAGCGCTCCTGGCGCTATTCGATGCTGGTCGATGACGGCAGGATCGAAAAGGTTTTCATCGAACCTGGCTACGACGACAACTGCCCTGTGGATCCCTTCGAGGTATCCGACGCCGACACCATGCTGGCTTTCCTCAGGGGCACGCAGCCCGCTGGAGTATCCGAGCCCTCCCGCGCCTTCGCAGGCTGAGTCAGCGCGGGTGCGAGCCCTTGCGGGCGTCAACGAAGCCCACCAAGGGTCCATGACTTCCCCGCAGGCCCAGCAGGAGCCTGCGGGGATCAAAGAGGCGGTTCGCCAGGATTTTGACCTGATCATTGAATACGAAGCAGAGCAGGCTGTACCCCCAGACGACTAGGGCCCAGGCCCAGCCCAGGGGAACCATGAACACGCCGTACACCGCCAGAAGCGTGGCCATGACCTGGGTGGACAGCACCGCTGTGGTCAGGACCGTGGCCGGACGTGACTGCCAGAACGGCCCACGGGTACGCGCCACGAACACCGTCAGATGCCCGGCCACCGACAGCTTGAGGTAGAGCATGGTCTGCACCGAGTCCCGGCTCAGGTGCATGAGATTCTGAGCGAGATACAACAAGCCGAAAGATTCGGACACACCCAGCACGCCAAGCACGCTGGCCACTCCCAGGACCACTGGCATGTTCCAACGCTCAGGCTGGGGCGAGCACCCCGCGCGGTCATAGGCGATCGAGAGGATGGCGCCGTCATTGAGCAGGGCCAGCAGCACAATCATCACCGCGGTCACGGGATAAAAATCAAAAACAAGAATCGACAACATCGTGAACAGCAGAACGCGAATAGTTTCGGCAACCCGATAGATGGCGTAATGGTTCATGCGTTGAAAGATTCGACGACTCTCACGAATCGCCTCCGCCACGATCGAGAGGCCTGGCGTCATCAGCACGATGTCGGCGGCGGCACGGGCAGCATCGGTGGCCGTCGACACGGCGATGCCCGCATCCGCCTTCCTGAGTGCAGGGGCATCATTGACGCCATCACCAGTCATGCCCACGATGTGCCCACGCTGCTGAAGCACATCGACAATGTGATATTTATGCTGAGGGAACACCTGGGCAAAGCCATCCGCTTGCTCGATGGCGTCACCCAGCTGGCCACTGTGATGCGGCGGTGATTCAATCAACAGCTCTGAATCCAGAATGTTCTGGCCCAGGCCCAGCTGTCTGGCCATTTCCAGGGCGATGGCTTTCTGGTCGCCGGTGAGCATCTTCACCGAAACTCCCAGCTGCTGAAGTTCAGCAATCGTGGCAGCAGAATCCGGCCGCGGCGGATCCAGCAACGGCAGGAGTCCCAGGTAGACCCAGCGCCCCCCCGCATCGCTCCTCGCCACCCCAAGCGAGCGGAAGCCACGCGCGGCAAAAGACAGGCTCGCGGTCTCCACCTGAGCGGCAAGGGCAGCGTCGTCGCCCACCAACGCCAGGATCACCTGAGGAGCGCCCTTGCTGACCCGGAAGCGCTCTCCGGCAGCCGTACGCAGACTGGCTTCGGTTCGCTTCCTGACGGGATCGAAGGGGGTGAACTGTTCCAGCACGGCGCCTGAACGCACACCCTGCTCGGCGGCTGAGTTGAGAATCACCAGATCGATGGAATCCTGACTCTCCCAGCGGGAGGCCAGGGCGGCGGCTTCCAGGATCTCGCCGGCCGTGCAGGATCCGAAGCAGAACGGGATGCCCGTGGAGAGCTGATTGAGGGTCAGGGTTCCGGTCTTGTCGGAACAGAGCACATCGATGCCCGCCAGTTCTTCGATCGCGGCCAGACGACTCACGATCGCTTGTTTCCGGGCCAGTCGCTCCGCACCGACAGCCAGGGTGACCGAGAGCACCGCTGGCATGGCCACCGGGATCGAGGCCACGGTGAGCACGAGTGAGAACTTCAGGATCGTGATCAGACTCTGATGCCGGAAGATCCCCACCATCAGGATCACGAGAACAAGCGTCAGCGCGATGGCGATCAGGTAATCGCCAATCTTGAGAACGGCCTGCTGGAAGTGGCTGATTGAAAGGGGTTCCTGCACCAGTCGGGCCGTCATTCCAAACGAGGTGTCAGCACCCGTGGCATGCACCAGAGCATCGGTTTCACCCCGTCTGACGATGGAGCCGGAGTAGAGATCGGCTTCCGCCTGTTTGGTCACGGGCAGGGATTCGCCGGTCAGCATCGACTGGTCGACCTCAATGGCCGCACTGCCGATCAGCAGGGCATCAGCGGGAACAATGTCTCCGCTGCGAAGATGAAGGAGATCTCCTGGAACCAGGTCCCGAGCGGCGATGGTGCTCCATTGACCATCCCGTTTCACTCGAGCCAGGGGAGCCAGCTGTGATCGCAGGGCCGCAATGGCATTGCCGGCCTGGTGCTCTTCCCAGAAGCCGACCAGCGCATTCACCGCCAGCAGGGTGGTGATGATGCCGCCATCGGTCCAATCGCCCACGAGGACCGAGAGCAAGGCCGCTGCTTCGATCATCCAGGGGATGGGACCCCAGAGGTGTTGCAGCAGCTGAACCCAGACGCTTCGCGTTGATTCCGGCAGGGTGTTGGGGCCGTGGCGCCTAAGCCGCTGCTGAGCCTCCCTGCTGCTCAGCCCCTCCAGACCGGTCTGCAACTTCCCCTGAGCTTCTGCGAGGGTGAGTGGAGTGCCAGCCATGGCTGCTCACAGGATGATCCCTCAGGGATAGCCCTGGATGGACGATGTCGCTTCGGCACTCAGCCACGGGCCTCAATCAGCTCAGCCCAAGGCAGCGGCAAGCCATTGGCTTCAGTGTGACCCTCGCTCGAGGTCTTGGAACTGATGGAATCGAAATTAACCGTGAGCAGGGCTCTGCCCTCCCCCAGGTCCCTGCAAGCAGATCGGGGCCTTAGCCCAGGGGCCCCCAGCAGAAGGCAAGCGCAGCCGAACCCCCAAGACCAGGCCTCAACGACCGCAAGCGGCCGACTGGTTCATCTGGGACTGGACCGCGCAGACCAGCGTGGCCACCGCACCCGCCTCAAAGCCCACGACCTGCTCCCGGCGCGTTGACGCCGGAAGGGCATGAAGGCGTTCGCGAACATGGGCCAGAGCCGCGAGCACGGAAGCCTCCTGCTGGAGCACATCGTGGGCACACCAATCGGCAAGGCGATCGGCGGCACTTCCGACATACACCGGGCAGTCAACCGCAACCTCTTCACTATCTGAAGACAACAGTCCTGGGGATGAGCTGGCCATGGAACTTCAGCGACGGGACACGGCTCATCAACCACGCCAGGTCGGCAGGCCATGGCGACCGCGATTGCGCCAGAGAGCCTCCGCGCTCACGTCCAGACCATGCTCGCGGGCCAGGCTGGCGGCCGCGTGGGTGGAGCCGGTGCGCTTCAGGGCCCGGGCGAAGGCCGGATCACGACTGGCCAGCTCCTGCAGGGCGTGGAGCGCCTCCATCGCCTCATGCACCTGACCTGGTGCGGCCGCCATGCAGACGGCCGTCGGGGAAGCCATAGGAGTCGCATTCATCATGGTGGCCTCTGCTGGTAGATGCCTTCAGGCTAATCACTAAACGGCGCACACAGACCAGCAATCATGCTTATCTTTGGAGCAGATCATCCCAACCCAGCCAGAATCAGAACCAGCTCAGGCGCCAGGGCATGACTTGGCCATTTCAGGCAAGATTGCCTGCAAAGCGAATATCATGGTCCATGTTAAAAGGTTAACCAAAGCGGCCTTGATCATCCCGCCGATCGGCTGATTCTTGACCTTGGGCGCCCGGCGCCTGCCATGCCTGGGGGCACGCTCCCTCTGGCAGGAGCTTCCGGAGTGGAGCAAGCTGGGACTCACTGGATCAGCCATCACCGATGACCCGTGAACGTGACCCCTTCCGCATTCCCCGCGCCGGCTGGGAAGCCGCTCCCCTGGCGGGGCTGGCCTCAATCGACCTCAACCAGAACGGTGGGGCCTTCAGCGGCAGGGAGTTCTTCTCCGAATCCACCGTGGGCGGGATCGTCTGCTACGCCGCCTACCAGGCGCTGCTCACGGCCCTGCGCACCGAAGCCCTGCGCAAGCGGGGCGAACTCGACCGGCTCACCCAGGTGCGCCTCGTGCTGAGCACCAGCCTGGATCGGCCAAGGCCGGCGTGGCCGTTGGGGCCGTGCTCTCGGTGGTGCTGCTGGTGTTCCCCTGGCTCACGGTCCCCCTCTCGCTGATGGGGGTGGTGGGCACCGCCAAGGCTTCCCTCGATCTCTTCCACGCCTTCTGGGATGGCCTCGACGACGAGCAGAAACTGCAGGTCACGGTGGCGGCCCACGAAGCCGGCGTCAGCCTCAGCGGCTTCTTCCGCAACGACGGCGAGGGCCTGGGCAGCTCCGCCGTGGGCTGAGCGAAGCTTCGCCCCCGGGCGGTCGCTGCTGCTTTCCGCCGGGCTTTGCCGGATGGACGGCAGACGGGGAGCCTCTGATTGCAGGCCTCAGGGAGTCATGCCACGACGCACCGCTCCAGGCGTGAGGCCGATGGTCTTCTTGAAGGCACGGTTGAAGGCCGCCTCGGAGTTGTAGCCAAGCTTCTCGGCGAGATCGCCCACGGATCCCGAGTCCTGTTTCAACTGGCGTCGAAGCTGTCTTTGGGCCAGCGAGACCATGGCTTGGTTGATGCCCCAACAGTAGGCAAGAAGCTTTTCAGCCATTGGTCAAGCCTGGGCGGCGGGCAACCTTGCACTTTCAGGCCATTGGCGGCTGCCTGGGGGGCTTAAAAGGTTCGCAAGACTGCGCCCATGCATGCCGAAACCACGATTGCTGACCCTCCTGCTGGTTGCAGGTCTGCTTCAGCTGCTGTTAGGGACCCCGCCGGCTGGTGCAGCCGAACCGACAACCCGCCGTCAGCGACCCAACGTGTTGCTGGTGGTGTCCGACGATGCCGCCTTCGGCGATGTCCCCTGGGGAGGCGGCAATGCCGCCATGCCCAACCTGGAGGAACTGGCTCGCGAAGGGGTGGCCTTCGGCAATTTCCACACCTCACCGGTGTGCTCGCCCACCCGCGCCTCCATGCTCACCGGCAGTGACCCCATCGATGTGGGGCTCGGGGCCTTCGACTACGCGATCTATCCACCGACCAAGGGCAAACCCGGCCACGAGGGCTACCTCACGCGCAACACGGTGACCGTCGCCGAGTTGCTGCGCGATGCTGGCTACCGCACCCTGATGGTGGGCAAGTGGCACCTGGGCGGACCGGGCCACGGCGGCTGGGGCCCAAATGAATGGGGCTTTGATCGTTCCTACGGCATCCTCAGCGGTGGGTCCAACCACTGGAACCAGCAGGTTTTTCTGCCCAACCCGAAGAAACCCGAGCACAGGGAGCTGATGGCCCGCCGGGTGGTGCCCACCGAACCCTGGTTCGAGAACGGTCAGCCCGTGCAACGACCGATCGGCATCCACTCCGATGATCTGTTCACCAGCAAGCTGCTCACCTATCTCGAGGAAAGCAAAGACAGTGGCCAGCCGTTTTTCGCTTACCTGGCCTTCACCTCCCCCCATTCTCCGCTGCAGGCTCCAGCCCAGCTGATCAGCCAATACACCGACTACTTCTACAAGCACGGCTATCACGGCCTGAAGAAGTTGCGCTACGAGGCGCAGAAGAACTCCGGCCTGATCCCGGCCACCTCCCCCTTCCCCGATCAAAGCCACAACTGGCTCCTGCAGAGCTGGTCGTCTCTGAGTGACGAGCAGAAACGCAGCGAAGCCCGGGCCATGGCCACCTACACGGCGATGCTCGATCATCAGGACCAGAGCCTGGGCAAGCTGCTGAGTTATCTGAAGGAAAGCGGCCAGCTCGACAACACGCTGATCATCTACCTCTCCGACAATGGTCCCGAGGGGATGGACGATGACGGCCCGGGGGCCAATCCATCCCTGAGCCGCTGGGTGCGCGAGAACTTCAGCCAGGATCCTGCCGATCTCGGCAAGGGCAACACCTTCATCGAGATGGGCAGGCACTGGGCCAATGCCTCCACCGGCGCCTTGCAGTGGTGGAAGTGGTACCTGGCAGAAGGGGGTGTGCGCACGCCAATGGTGCTGCGATTACCCGCCGGCAGCAGCCAGAGGCAGAAGGGCTCGATCAGCACGACCTACGTGAACGTGAAAGATCTGCCGCTCACCATTCTCGATTACGCCCAGGTGTCGGCTCCCTCCGAGCGCTATGGGGAGCGCAACATCGTGAAGCCGACCGGCGTCTCGATGCGCCCCTACCTGGAAGGCAAGGCCGACGTTGTGCGCACCCCTGAACAATGGGTGGTGAGCGACATCTTCGGCAACAGCTCGATCGTCTCGGGACGCTTCAAGGCGTTGCGCCAGAGCAAGGCCATGTTCGGCGATGGCCAGTGGCGCCTGTACGACATCGAAGCCGATCCTGGTGAAACACGGCCTCTCAATGCCAAGCAGCCCGCCAGGCTTCAGCAGTTGGTCGCCCTCTATGAGAACTACGCCAAGGAGAAAGGCATCGTGCCCGTTGCCGAGAACTGGAGCCCGTGGCAGGGCGATCTAAAGCAGCTGCCCAGGCCGGCTGTTGCACCCCTTCCCGCTCCCGCTGAGTTGCCGTGACATCCACCAACCCTCTCCGTCGCCCCTCATGGCTGGATCATGCGATCGCCTCGGCACTTCTGTTGATCACGCCGGAATACCGGCGCGTGCGCAGGGCCCAGCGAGAGCTGGGTCGTGGCAGCACTCCCAGCCTGAGCACCCCACCGGCAATGGCGCTGGACACCATCTCCCTGCTGGGGGAGCAGGTCCGCATCGCGCGTCACCGCAAACCGGGCGTCCCCACGCTGCTGCTGATCTGTCCACTGCCCCAGAGCCTGCTGGCCTTTGCACCAATCTGGCCCCAGCTGAGTGAGCGTTTCGATCTGGTGGCGGTGGATCTGCCTGGCTTTGGCCGCAGCAGCGGCGGGGTGGAGTGGATGAGCTTCGAGGCCCAGGGGCGCTTCCTGGCCGAGCTGATCGATCACCTGCAGCTGCAGCGGCCACACCTGGTGGGCCCAGACGTCGGGATGGCGGCCGCCGTGGCCTGTGTGCGGCAGCGTCCCGGCATCGCCAGCAGCCTGGTGATCGGCGATGGTCCGGCTCTTGCCCCCTCCCTCAATGGCAGCATCATCAACAAGCTGGTGGATTCGGGGTTCTGGCGCTTCATGGTGGCCATGGCCGGATCCGGCACCTTTGTGGAGGCGGCCAACCGGCTGGCCTATGTGAGTTACGTGCCCAATGCTGTGGAGGTGGATGACTACATCCGCTCCTATGCGGGGCGGCTGGGACCCATCTGTCGCTGGTTCCGCGACTATCCCACCAGCCTGGCCTTCACCGATCCGGCCCTGTCGGAGCTCGACCTGCCGG
Organism: Synechococcus sp. EJ6-Ellesmere; assembly: GCF_024345875.1. Lineage (NCBI taxonomy): Bacteria > Bacillati > Cyanobacteriota > Cyanophyceae > Synechococcales > Synechococcaceae > Synechococcus > Synechococcus sp. EJ6-Ellesmere. The sequence goes on along the minus strand of NZ_JAGQBY010000107.1, from coordinate 1,529 downwards.
TGCAAGTGTTCTGGGGCCGCCACGACGCCCTGCTGCTCGCCGAGAACGCCCGGAGCCTGGAGCAACGGCTGCCCCGATGCCAGCTGCAGGTGTTGGAGAACGGCGGCCACTTCAGCTATCAGGACTGCGCCCAGGAGTTCAGTTCCATGCTGATCCGTTGGGTGGAGAGCGATCACCTCAGGATCTGAACGATCTGAGCAGGCAGCTCATGGCATACGCACACGAATGCTCCATCACGACAAGCCGATGAACTACAACCTTAACTTCGGCACATCAGTCATTCTGAATGTGCCTCTCGAGAAGTTCGACCTGGCCGACTGGATCGTTAACTTCTCCTGCGAGGAGTATGTGTCCTGCACGCCAGCCTCGCGCTCACACAGGTATTCCGGCCTGTACAGGGATGCTGATGGCGACTTCGTGATCCGCAATGATGAATACTGCGGCGGCTTCATGATGACCCAGTTCTATCGCCCACGGGTGATGGAGCCAGATCATGTGCGGTTGGAAAGTCGCACCAAGGCACGATTTCTACAGGTATGGCCGATCATCTTTCCTCTGTACTGGGATCTCCGGCTCGAGTCCGTCAACCCCGGCCAGACGCTGTTCCACTGCCGCATTGGCGCCAGCCTCCCCTGGATCTATTTCCTGGCCAGCAAGCTGATCCGCCTCCAGTTCTGGTCGCAGCAGCATGCCGATGAGGAGACCCCCCATTTCGCCCACTACGCCGCCCGCTGGGCCACGCGTCAGGATACCGACCAGCCCACCCGTTTCTGGCTGTCGTGAAGAGTTTCCAGCGGTGATTCGCCGAAGTGCTGGCGGTAGACACGGCTGAAATGGCTGCCGCTGCTGAACCCGAAGCGATGGGCTGTAGCGGCGATGGATGTCTGATCCGGTTGGCAGCGGCTCAGCTCACGCCTGGCCGCATGCAGGCGTTGCAGCCGCAGAAACCGCATCGGCGGCAGGCCGAACAATTCATTGAAGGCATACACCAGAGTTCGCCGGGAGGTGGGGATGGCCTGGTAGAGATCGCAGAGATGGAGAGGATCAGTGAGGCGTTCGGCCATCACCCGCCCGGCAGCCTGGGCGATCAGCAAGCGCTCACTGCGGTTGCTGGTCAGGCCGTGATGCGAGTGATTGGTGGCGATCGAATCAATCAGCAGAGGCACCAGGTCCCGCTCCAGGCGCTGTCGAAGCGACGGGTCTGTCTGTGCCTGCACCGCCGCCGACCAGCGTGGCACTTCGAAGGCAGCATGCAGCAGCTGTCGCAGCCCGGAGCAGTTGGCCGGAGCAATCCTGAAGGAATTCAGCTTCAGCTGATCGGGATCGAGGTCGATCCGACCCATCGCGGCGGCTGTCTGCCAGAACAGCGGCGCATCGATCAGCAGTGCCGCAAAGCGATGACTGTTCGGCGACGATTAGGTAGGCGGGTCCGCGCAACTACATAGGCGGGTCTCAGGACGCGACAACAGGGCTCCGATCTCGGTCTGGAGCACAGCGATGCCCGCCCCTCTGTCGTTGCGGATCAAGGA
>NZ_JAGQBY010000106.1:0-11075 GCF_024345875.1 Synechococcus sp. EJ6-Ellesmere | reverse complement strand
CAGGGCCAGCCCCGCCAGGGCACCGGAGAGGGGCCCATCCGCCAGCGACCAGGGCAGCAGCCAGAGCACCGCCCAGCTGGGGGGAACCCCGCCGATCCGCAGCACGCCAGGCGCCGCCAGGGTGAGCAGCGGCACCACCAGGGCGCTGACCACGAAGAGGGGGCGGCGATGCAGGCTGGCCATGGTTCAGGACCCCGCCGGAGCGGGGCCCCGGCGGGTGAGCACCTGCACCCAGTCGACCGAAGCCACCGGGGCGCTCAGCTGCACCACCGCCAGCGTGGCCGGCACCGCCTTCTCATCCACCGACTGGATCACCCCCACGCTCAGGCCCGGGGGCACCAGGGTGCTGGCGGGGGAGGTGACCACCACATCGCCCGGGCGCACCTGGGGATCCTTCTCGAGGAAGCGCAGCACAGGCCTGTTGCTGCCGACCCCGGTGAGCAGTCCATGGCGCTGAGTCCGCCCCACCCAGACACCCACCTTGCTGGAGGTGTCAGTGAGCAGGGCCACCCGGGCGGTGGTGGGGGTGACGCTGTCCACCCGCCCGATCAGGCCGCCGGGAGCGATCACCGAATCCCCCGGCTGGATGCCCTGGAGCCCGCCGGCACCAAGCACCAATTGATGCCACCAGTCGCCCGGCTCACGGGAAATCACCGGTGCGGTGACCTTGCCGGGATCGGCCCGCTGCAAGTCAAGCAGACTGCGCAGGCGGCGGTTGTCGAGCTCCAGCTGACTGAGCCTGGTCTGCTGATCCAGCTGCTGAGCCGCCTGCAACCACTCCTTCTGGGCGCTGCCAGGCCAGAAGGGGCGGCTCAGCAGGGCGTAGGTATCGCTGAGCAGGGCGCCCTTGCTGAGGCGAACCGCCACCAGGGCGAACGCCACCAGGGCCCACGGCCAGGCTCCGACCACCGGCCTCAGCCAGGGGACGCGGGAGAGGCGTCCGAACGGCACAGGACTCAGGTGGAGAGACGGGAGAAGTCAGGGGTGTCGAGAACCCGCTCCAGACGCTTGTAATCCTCCAGAACCTGGCCGCAGCCGTTGACCACGCAGAGCAGGGGATCCTGGGCCACGTGGGTGAGGATGCCGGTCTCGTGGCTGATCAGCTCGCTGATGCCGCGCACCAGGGCGCCACCGCCGGCGAGCATGATGCCGCGATCGACGATGTCGGCGGCCAGCTCAGGCGGAGTGCGCTCCAGGGTGCGTTTCACGGCTTCGACGATCACGTTGAGCGGTTCGGCCATCGCTTCGCGGATGTCGCCGGCGCGGATGTTGATCGTGCGGGGCAGGCCGGAGAGCAGGTGCAGGCCGCGCACATCCATCGAGGATTCATCGTGGGCGTCATCGGGGAAGGCGGAGCCGATCCGGATCTTGATCTCCTCGGCGGTGCGCTCGCCCACCACCAGGTTGTGCACCTTCTTGAGATACACCGTGATGGCATCGCTGATCTCATCACCCGCCACCCGCACCGACTCACTCAGGACAGTGCCGCCAAGGCTGAGCACAGCCACTTCGGTGGTGCCGCCACCGATGTCGACGATCATGGTGCCGACGGGTTCGGTGACCGGCAGACCGGCGCCGATCGCGGCCGCCACCGGCTCATCAATCAGATGCACCTCGCGGGCACCGGCCAGACCGGCCTCCCGCACCGCCCGGCGCTCCACGCCGGTGACGCCGCTGGGGATGCCGATCACCAGTCGTGGCGCCACGATGCCGCGGCCTTCGTTGCCCTTCTGGATGAATGACTTGATCATCATCTCGGCGGCGTCGAAGTCGGCGATCACCCCATCGCGCAGGGGACGCACGGCGCGAATGTTTCCGGGGGTGCGGCCCAGCATCAATTTGGCCTCGTCGCCCACCGCCAGGGGCACCCCCTTCTCCAGATCAAGCGCCACCACGGACGGTTCCTGAAGCACGATCCCCTTGCCGGACACGTACATCAAGGTGTTGGCCGTTCCCAGATCGATGCCGATGTCACGGGAGAGCTGGAAACGACGAAAGAACACTGGTGAGCAGTCAAGCGGGGCGAATCATAGGTGGACCCCTTGGACAGCCCCTCGGCTGGACCCGGGGTGGGACATCCGGGCCCAAGGGTGGAACCAGCAGAGAGAAGCGCTGCAGGACGTGGCGCATCATGGGTCCAAGTGACCCCATCCCCCCCTTTTCTGGAGACCCCCATGGGTGTGAATTCCGTGACCCTCGTAGGCCGTGCCGGCCGCGACCCCGAAGTGCGCTACTTCGAATCCGGCACCGTGGTGGCCAATCTCACGCTGGCCGTGAACCGCCGCAGCCGCGACGACGAGCCCGACTGGTTCAACCTCGAGATCTGGGGCAAGCAGGCCCAGGTGGCCGCCGACTACGTCCGCAAAGGCTCGCTGCTGGGCATCATCGGCTCCTTCAAGCTCGACCGCTGGACGGACCGCGCCACCGGTGAGGAGCGCAGCAAACCCGTGGTGCGGGTCGACCGGCTGGAACTGCTGGGCTCCAAGCGCGATGCCGAGCAGGGGGCCTACGGCGATGGCGGCGGTGCCTACGGCGGCGGCGAACCCAGCAGCGAGGAAGTGCCCTTCTGAAGCTGACCCTGGACACTGCAGGCCTGCTTCAGCGGCTGGCCTGGCGCTTTTTCCAGGTGCGCAGCCCCAGCCAGGCCGCGAAGGCCAGCGCCGCCAGCACCAGCAGCACCTTGATCACCTGGGTCACGGGCTGCAGCCAGACCTCCACGTTGGCGTAGCCCTCCCCGAGCGCCATGCCGGCCACGGTCAGCAGCAGGGTCCAGATCAGGCTGCCGGCCGTGGTCCAGATCAGGAAGGGGACCAGCGGCATCATCTCGATGCCGGCAGGAACCGAGATCAGCGTGCGGATGCCCGGCACCAGCCGGCCCCAGAACACCAGGGCCGTGCCGTGGCGGCTGAACCAGTTGCGGCTGCGGTGCAGTTCCTGGGGGCTGATGCCGATCCAGCGGCCGTGGCGCTCGAGCCAGTGCTCGATCCGCTCCTCATTGACCAGGCGGCCGACGCCATACCAGGGCAGGGCCCCCAGCACCGTGCCCGCCAGACCGGCCAGCACCACGGGCACGAGGCCCAGCTGACCCTGCTGCACGTAAAAACCCCCCAGAGGCATGATCAGCTCCGAGGGGATGGGGGGGAAGAGGTTCTCCAGGAACATGGCGCCGAAAATGGCCCCATAACCGGCGATCGGATTGGCAGCCACGGCCGCACCGATCAGTTCGGGCAGCTTCTGGATCAGTTCGATCGCCATCCGGGGTCATCTGCGCTGCCCGCAAGTCTTCCATGGGCGGCGACCTGCCCAGGCTGCTGAGGCTTTCCCTGCAGCCGCGGTACCAGGGACGAACTCAGTAGCGGTAGTGATCCGACTTGAAGGGTCCCTCGACCGGCACATTGATGTAGTCGGCCTGCTCGGAGGTGAGCTCGGTGAGGCGGGCACCGATCTTGTCGAGGTGGAGGCGGGCGACCATCTCATCGAGGTGCTTGGGCAGCACATAGACCTTCTTGCCGTACTGGTCGCCCTTGCAGAACAGCTCGATCTGGGCCAGCACCTGGTTGGTGAAAGAGTTGCTCATCACGAAGCTGGGGTGTCCGGTGGCGCAGCCCAGGTTCACCAGGCGGCCTTCGGCCAGCAGGATGATCTTGTTGCCGCTGGGCAGCAGCACGTGGTCCACCTGGGGCTTGATGTTGTCCCAGGGATATTGCTTGAGAGCCACCACATCGATCTCGTTGTCGAAGTGGCCGATGTTGCAGACGATCGCCTGATCGCGCATCCGGACCAGGTGATCGTGGGTGATCACGCGGAAGTTGCCGGTGGCGGTCACGAAGATGTCCACGTCAGCCACCACATCATCGAGGCGGACGACGCGGTAGCCCTCCATGGCCGCCTGCAGCGCGCAGATCGGATCCACTTCAGCGATCATCACGCTGGCCCCCAGGCCCCGCAGCGACTGGGCCGAACCCTTGCCCACATCGCCGTAGCCCATCACCAGGGCCACCTTGCCGGCCACCATCACATCAGTGGCGCGCTTGATCGAATCCACCAGCGATTCACGGCAGCCGTAGAGGTTGTCGAACTTGCTCTTGGTGACCGAATCGTTGACGTTGATGGCCGGGAAGGGCAGCTCGCCGCTCTTCTGCATCTGGTACAGACGGGCCACACCGGTGGTGGTTTCCTCAGTGACGCCCTGGATCTGGGCGTGGATGCGCGAGTAGAAGCCGGGCTGGGCGGCCAGACGCTGACGGATGGAGTGGAAGAGGGCGGTCTCCTCTTCACTGCCTGGGTTGTCGAGCACCGAGGGGTCCTGCTCGGCCTTGGTGCCCAGCACCACCAAACCGGTGGCATCGCCGCCGTCGTCGAGGATCATGTTGGGGGTGCCGCCGTCGGCCCACTCCATGATCCGGTGGGTGAACGCCCAGTATTCATCAAGGTTTTCGCCCTTGTAGGCGAACACAGGGATGCCAGCGGCGGCGATGGCGGCGGCAGCGTGATCCTGGGTGGAGAAGATGTTGCAGGAGGCCCAGCGCACCTCAGCGCCGAGGGCCACCAGGGTTTCGATCAGAACCGCCGTCTGGATCGTCATGTGCAGGCTGCCGGCGATGCGGGCGCCCTTGAGGGGCTGCTCGCTGCCGTACTTCTGCCGCAGGGCCATCAGGCCGGGCATCTCGGTTTCGGCGATGGCCATCTCCTTGCGGCCGAAGTCCGCCAGGCCCAGATCAGCGATCACATACGACGACGTCACATGCAGGCCCGACAGGGCACCGCTGAGCGTGGAGTCGGCCACGGCCGCGGGGGGGGAAACCACCATGGGTTGAAGACGCTCCCTCAAGGGAGGACGATGGGTTGAAAAATCTGCAGAGACGCCGAGGCTTCGGGCTAGCTGCAATCGAATCTACAGGCGCTGCCGGGGCCGGGGCGAGGGCATGGGTGCGCAGCTGACACTGGCCGATGCCGCGGCCACCCGCCGGCTGGGGGCTGACCTGGCCACGCTGCTGCTGGGCGAGGGGCCGCGGCTGCTGCTGCTGCGGGGTGATCTCGGCGCCGGCAAGACCTGCCTGGTGCAGGGTCTGGCCCAGGAGCTGGGCATCGCCGAGCCGATCACCAGCCCCACCTTCGCCCTCGCCCAGCACTACAGAGGCCAGCTGGCCGGCCGCAGCACCCACCTGGTGCACCTCGACCTCTACCGGCTGGAGCAGCCCGAAGCCGCCGACGAGCTGTTCGCCCAGGAGGAGGAGGAGGCCCTGCAGATGGAGGCGGTGCTGGCGGTGGAGTGGCCGGAGCGGCTTGGTGTCCTGCCCGCCGACGCCTGGCAGCTGGAACTTCTCCACCAGGGTGAAGGTCGAATTGCGCGGCTTACTCGCCGAGGGCTTCTGCAACGGCTCGCTGGAACACCGCCTCTTCGGGGCTGAGGCCAGTCCAGCGCTCGAAGATCTGCATCGCCAACTGCACCAGCATCTCCACTCCATCCACAATCCGGCAGCCCCGCTCACGCGCCGTGGCCAGGAATGGTGTGATCCGCGGGTTGGTGATCACATCGACGGCTGTGCAGCTCGGGTCCACCGTGTCCCAGCGCAGGGGGATCTCCTCCAGCTCTGGTGCACAGCCCAGATGGGTGGCGTTCATCAACAGGGTGGTGTCCGCGGGCACGTTCACCTCCTTCTCCCAGGCCTGCCAGCGACAGGGCACTCCGCTGGCCCGTTGGACCAGCTCGGCAACCTCCCGCCCCTGGCTTTCACGACGCGTCACCAGGGTGAGCTGGGCGGCACCGGCCCAAGCGATCTCAACGGCCATGGCCCGGCCTGCCCCCCCGGCGCCGAGCATCACCCCCCGCTGATCGCGTAGTGGTACCACCTTCTCGATCGCTTTGACGACGCCCTTGCCGTCATTGTTGTGGCCGATCAGGCCCCCCTGATCGGTCGTCACGTAGTTGGCGGCGCCGATGGCGATCACGTCGTCATCGACGGCGTCCAACATGGGCATCACCGCCACCTTGTAGGGAACGGTGATGCCCACGCCGCGATAGCCGAGCGGCGCCAGGGCGGCGACGGCCACCGCCAGGTCGGCCTCCGAGGCGATGTCGCTCTTCCAGAACTGCCAGGGCAGGCCGTAGTGGCTGTAGACCGCATCGAACATGCGATCAATCGGGTTCTCTGCCACCGGATGGCCCAGCATCCCGGTCATCTGCTTCTGAGCGGGGATCACGTGTTTTTGAGCAGAAGTCAAGGCTGACAGAGTAGAGCCCATGGCCCGATTGCAAGGCTGCTGCAGGGCTGCGCTGGCCAGGCTCAGGTGTGGTTTGGCTCCGTTGCTGCCGCCAGGAACTCCAGCACCTGAGCCTGGCTGGGCTGGGGATCGATGGCGCCGGCGCCCTGGCAGACCAGGGCGCCGCAGGCACTGGCAAAGCGCATGGCCTCCAGCACCCGCTCGGAACTGCCGCAGGCCAGCAGCTGCGGCTCCTGGCAGAGGCGGTGCAGCAGTCCTGCCAGGAAGGCATCGCCAGCGCCGGTGGTGTCCACCACCGGCACCTGAAAGGCCTCCAGGCATCCGGCCTGGCCGCCCAGCCACCAGCGCAGGGCGCCAGGGCCATCGCTGATCAACACCGCCGGGGCCTGGGGCAGGGAGGCACTGATGCGCTGGGGGTCGCGGCTGCCGGCGATCCAGTCGGCCTCTTCGGCCGACACCTTGATCAAGGCCGCCGCGGCCAGCAGGGGCTGAAGGCTGGCCAGGGCCTGCTCAGGGGAGATCGACCAGAAGGTGGGACGCCAGTTCACATCGAGGGCGAGGGGGACCTCAGCGACGGCGGCGCGATCCTGGGCCAGCTGCAGGGCCGCCGCAGAAGCTGGCGAGGCCAGCGGAATGGTGCCCACCAGCAACCAGCGGGCGGTGGCGATCAGCTCCTGCAGGGGCGCCTCCAGGACGGCAGCCTCCACGGCCTGATCAGCGAACCCATCCCCCCGCTCACCGGTGAAGCCACCGAAGCTGCGATCACCCGTGCGGTCGCGCCGCACCAGCACCGTGCGGGAGGGCCGCAGCGGATCCCACTGCAGTGCTCGGGTGTCCACACCCCGGGCCTGAAACAGCTCACGGAAGGCGGTGCCGATCGCGTCGCTGCCCAGACGCCCCAGCAGGGCGGAGCCCGTCCCCAGCCGGGCCAGAGCGCAGGCCACATTGGCGGGAGCGCCGCCGAGGCAGTCGTCGACGGGCAGGTCGGTGGCCGGGTCACCGCCCGGGGGACCCAGACGATCCACCAGCGCTTCACCGAAACAGAGCACCTGGGGCTGGGGGGTCATCAGGCCGATGGCAGCTTCCGTTCAGCATGGCCTGGGGTGCCGTGGTGGCCGAGCCAGGCCTGAAGGGCAGCGATGATCCGGGCATTGGCCGCCGGGAAGGGAAATTCCGCGAGCTGCTCCGGCTGCACCCAGCGCACCTGCTGACTGGCCAGGGGCTGGGGCTCACCGCTGCTCCAGCGGCAGAGATGAACGATGAAGCGCAGCCGCTTGTGGCTGTAGGCGTGCTCCAGGGAGATCAGCTCCTCACCCACCTCCACCTCGATCGCCAGCTCCTCGCGCAGCTCCCGACGGATGGTGTCAACGATCAACTCACCGGGCTCCTGCTTGCCGCCGGGGAACTCCCACAGTCCCCCCAGCAGGCCCTCCTCCAGGCGCTGGTCGATCAGTACCCGGTCGGCGCCATCGAGAACCACCCCCACACCGATCACCTGAAAGGGCAGGGGCGCACTGGCGTCTTTCACGGGATAGCGGGTGGGATCGCCGGCAGCGTAGGCAGCGCAGTGGGGCCGCCAGGGGCATTGGCCACAGCGGGGCTGGCGGGGGGTGCAGACCGTGGCGCCCAGGTCCATCAGGGCCTGGTTGAAGGCCCGTGGGCGCTGGGGATCCAGCAGCTGCTCACTCCAGCGCCAGAACCGCGCCAGCGAGCGCTGGGGCGGCTGGGGCCAGGCCAGCAGGCGCGCCAGCACCCGGCGCACGTTGCCATCAAGGATCGGCTGCGGCTGATCCAAGGCAGAGCTGAGAATGCTCCCCGCCGTGCTGCGGCCGATGCCCGGCAGGGCCTGCCAGCCCTCCAGATCCCAGGGCCAACCCTGGGCGGCCAGCAGCGCCGCGGAGCGGTGCAACCGGCGGGCACGGGCGTAATAGCCAAGGCCCTGCCACTGCAGCAACACTTCCTGCTGGCTGGCCTCCGCCAGGGCGTCGACGCTGGGGAAAGCCAGCATCCAGCGCTCCCAGTAGGGGCGCATCACCGCCAGCTGGGTCTGCTGAAGCATCACCTCGGCAGTCCAGATGCGATAGGGGCAAAGGGGTTCACCGTCCTGGGGCTCGCTGCCATCCGGCCTGAGCTTCCAGGGAATCCCCTGGCGACCATGCAGGCTCCACCAGGCGAGCAGATCCCGGCGGAGGGCCCACGGATCGGGGATCGCTTCCCTCAAAGGCTCAATGCATGCGCACCAGCACGGTCTCGTCCTGCACTTGCAGGCTGTACTCGGAGCTGCAGGCAGCGGTGTCCGTAGGAACGCAGGGCTCATCACGGAACACCCCCGGCTCCAGCGGGCTGCGCTCGAGCGCCAGACCATGGAACTGGAGCTGCGTTCGTCCCCAGGCCCAGTCGTCGTTGATCAGCCTGGGCACCAAGCGGTCCAGCAGGGGGAACTTGGTCTGGCTGTTGTGCAGCACCGGGGATTGCGGCATCCCACCTTCAAAGCGGATCGCCGTGATCGTGGCCTCCGGCAACTGCATTTGCAGCCGGGAGATCCCGCCGATCAGCCGCGAGATCCGCCCTTGTTCATAGATCGCCTGGGCCGAGGTGGCATGGCCGTAGGCATAGGCCACGACCACCAGCAACCAGGCCAGGGCCGCCACCGCAGCGCGGGGGATCACTCTCCAGCGGAGCTGGGTCGTCCCCGCCACAATCTGCAGGGCCAGGGCCGAGAGCAACGGGCCAAGAAACAGCAACAGGCGCGGCACCCTGGCCAGGGGATCCTCCAGGCCCAGCAGGGCGCCGGGTGACACCAGGGCGATCAGTGCCACGATTCCCAGCACCAGAGCCGTGCAGGCCAACCTCGCCAGGCGGCCACGGCGAGCCTTCGGCCACCGCCCGACAGCGATCCAGACCACGACGGCATAGGCCAGCACCAGCACCAGCCAGGGGACACTGATGGGCCAGCGGCTCCAGTCGTCGAAGAGGATCTGCCAGAACTCCAGGGCATGGCGCAGGAGCTGGGCGGGCAGGGCCGCGTCGAGGGGGAGCGCCCGGCCCTGTTCGGTGGCGTAGGACGTGCGCTCCTGCAGCACCAGCCGCATCAGCGTCATGTAGCTGGCCAGAGCGAGGCCATAAGTGACGATCACCCTCCCAAGCCTGTGCCAGAAGGAGGGCCGTTCGGGCACCGGCGCCGCCAGACCCAGGATTTCCCCCACCACCAACATCAGCGCAAAGGGCAGAAAGCCGCTGGTGGCTGGCTGGTACAGGCAGAGGGAGGCCAGCAAGAATGCCGAACTCAGCAGCAGCCCCAGCCGCGATACGACCCGGTGGAGCACCACAGCTGCCACAACCGCCAACCCCAGGGCCAGGGCCATCGCCAGACAATCGAATCCGTAGGACAGGTTCTCCAGGGCATAGGGCTGCCCCAGCAGCGGCAGGGTGGCCAGGGCGCTCCAGAGGGGTGAGCGCAGCCCGTAGGCGCGCGCGGCCACCACGGCCGTCAGCGCCAGCACCCCGACAGCCAGCAGCTGGTGCAACGGTGCCACGGCCACCGCCGGAGCCCCCAGGTTCACCAGGGCGAACAGACCATCGGCCAGGGGACGCCCCACCTCGGTCCAGCGGAACTCTCCATCCATCGAGCGGCCGTAGTCGTCGATGTAGCGGTGAACGAAGAGAATGATGGGCAGAATGAGGAACAATCCTGCCGCCAGACAAGCATAAAGCTGACGACTGGTTCCTGAGCCCCAGAGAGCAAATGAACCCAAAGTTCCTTCGCCAGAATTGCCTGAGTCAGCAGCTCGCCACATCCATGATCGTCAGGAGTCAATTTACTCTATCAATCCCAGTCGATGCCGCCTCTGAGCCGACTGCTGCACTGGACGACCTGTCTGACCAGGGAAACGCCTGCGGGAGCATGGAGAAATCCGAGCAAGACTGCAAGGTCTCGATTGGAGCGAAATTCATGAACCAAATCAGCGTGGCTTGGTTCCTGATATCCGGCAGAGGCTTGATGACACGTTTAACGCCTGAGTCGTTGAAGGCATCGAGATCGTCCCGCGACATCGACTCGAGCAGTGGCACGACGATCAAATCGACGGAACGCAGGGACTGCTGAACAACCAGAAACAACTTCTGCCAGAACTCAGCAACGACCAGCGGCCGCACAAGGAACAGATGAAGAAGATCCATCGGTCCCCTGTCCAGGAAAAATCCCACTGAGCATCGACGCAGGACGTCAGGCATATGCGCAACCAGTCCAACGCTTGCTGGCGAAACATCAAGGCAATTTACTTGCTGAAATCGTCTTGGCTTGGCTCAAGCAAGAATCGATAATCCTCAAGGATGTAAACCGATGATGCGCTGGCCTCAAGGAGATGCTTATGGCCAGGGTCGTTTTCCCAACACCCCTGCAACCCCTGTCGAAATAACTTTAAGCATGCAGGACATGAAAGACGCCCCAAGCTCAGAACGATCCTTCGAGGTGTGTCAGCGTGCAAGCGTAATCATTTCACAGGCGAAGATCCAGATCAAGGTTTGGCTCCGGTCAAGACTGGGCAAGGTCAAGGCACACAAGCCCAGCAACACTCAGAGCATCGCCGCATCGCTGTAGTCCTTCACCTGATCGCTGAGGCGGCGCAGAGATGCGAGGCCGTCGCGCTCGAGGTTGCGGATGCGATCACGGCTCATGCCCAGGATGCGGCCGATGCCGGTGAGGCTCATGGGCTCCTCCACATCGATGCCGTAGCGCATGCTCAGCACGCTCCGCTGCAGCTCAGGCAGCTGCTCCAGCAGCGCTCGCATGTCGCCGCGCAGGCACTCGCTGTCCACGCTCTCCGCCGGCAGCGTCCCGTCACCCTGCA